>NZ_JADBUP010000058.1:0-66184 GCF_020245605.1 Microcystis sp. M061S2
AAGCGATCGTTCAAGCCTTTAGTCAGATTACATTGCGAGACATCCATCACTGGTTTACCCATTGTTGCTATTGCGATACCCCTTTTAAAGAGCCTACCTAGTCATCCATGCTGTACCTCATTCAACTGAAACCCGCTATAAACGGCTTGAGGAATGATAATTGTTCCATAGAGTTGATGCAAAAGGGTTAACTGGTTAACGGTGGCTAGGTTGGTAATGGGTGAGGTGTCACTCACGACGATCATAGTCTGCCTAGTTTTTGTAAGGTTTGGATATCTTCTTCTAATTCTTCAAGGTCATAATGGACACAAATCTCTCTTAGATTAAGTTCGTGTTGAAATTGGAGGAGGTTCATACCTGCGAGATGACGGGCTTTGCCGATGCTGATTTTGTCTTGTTTAAAGAGCATGATGGCGATTTCTAGTTTTAGCTCGTCTTCGGAGAGTCCTGATGCGGTCAGTATGTCATTAGGAATAACTACGCTCATAATTTTTAGGGGTTGGCGATTGTCAAATCAGCGATGGTTTTATGATAGCTCGCTTGTGTTTAGTGCCTTGAGGGAGGTTTATGATTTCTCCAATCTCCATTAAAAAGAAGCAAATATCAAATAATCCTCTTTTAAATAGCAAAAAAAGAGACCCTTGCGGTTCTCCTGTTGTAATCCCTTCAATTAAAGCTTAGTTTTTGTCTGCCTGGGTGGGGCGGCGCTTGAAGCCAGCCCCCAGAGCGACGACAGCCCCCAGACCGACGAGGGCAGAGGGTTCCGGGGTTTGAGCGGGAGGAGCAGCATCGCATTTAAACCCACAGCTGCAATCAATGTGCATGGTACGTTCCCCAAAAATCGATCGCTGGAGCAGTAGGAGCCACATTAGGGAACGCACCCTACAGCGATTGCGTACTGCTACGCAGTGCCTTCGGCATCGCACTGGCTACGAAGTAAAAACAGTTCGGCAAATGACAAGTTCAGCGGATTGGTTGGCAACAGTTTATTTCTGGATCGGACAAATCTCAAAAGCTAATTCGTTTCGATAAAAGCACACATTAAATTCTGCAAAAAAGTTCATGTGACCTAAAATTACTGGTACATCTGTTGATTGAGTCCACGCAAAGGCAAGTAAAACAGGAGCAAAATGTGCAACTGTCCCAGTCACAACCAGCCCTCGTGACTCACTATGGACAAGGTTTCCACTTAAGGGAATTTGAACAGTTTGATTTTCCCAGACCGCCTCTAACTGTAATCCGATTTCGTAGGGTAAGACATTAACACTAGCACCCGTATCCAATAAAGCCATAACCTCTATTGACTGTTGTCCATCAGTTAAGGTTAGCGGCAAGTATGGCAAGATGCTAGACCGACCAGAACTGTCAGTCCGTTCTGTAAAAGAAAAGCGATGACCGTCAAGCATTTGATACTCCCTTTGCCGACACCAAAAGCTCAGACAAAGCGTGAACAGCTTGATGATCTGCTTGAGGCGACCAGACAACCGCGTTAGTAACCGCTAGTTGCTTGATCAGCATATTTTCATTATGCTCATTACTTGCAGTGTCTAGGCTACATCCTTCCTCTTTGGCTACTGCAAGCAAAAGATAGTGAATAAGCCTGAGCTTGTCTTGATGCGTTAGTTGACTGACAGTTGGCAGGAGTTCGATAAGGGACATATTAAACATCTGGTGTTGCTATCTAATTTGGATCATAGCATCTTCCTAAATCTACCTCTCCCATCAAGGAATACAGCTGCAATCAATGTGCATGGTGCGTTCCCCAAAAATCTATTAGTGGAGCAGTAGGAGACACATTAGGGAACGCAGCTTACAAGATTGCTACAAGATCTTCCATTAAGGAACGCACCCTACTGGATTGTTTCAGCTAAAATAGGGCAATAGATTTCGGCTTAAAGTCTTAGATTATAGAATTTCTAGCATTTTTCTAATACACCAAATTAGCTGAAACAATCCACTACAGTGATCGCCTCCTACAAAACAAGTCTAAATGTTTCCCATTCCCGCGGTAGCAGTGCCACCGCTTCTAATCTACCACCACCACCATCTCGTGCCATAACATAACGCCCATCAAAAGCACGGAGGGTAAAGGTTAATGCACCCGTCAGAATGAATTCAAAAATACTGTTTCTGCCAATTGCCGCATCAGTAGCTTGAATCGTGGCATCTGGCGAACCAGCAACCGCGAGAAATCTACCATTAGATGCCTGTAATGCGATCTTTCCTTCACCAACAGGTCTAAAAGTAAAGCGACTTTGTGCTTCAGAGCCAGTACCTGTAGCAGTAATACCACTCGTTCCCGCTAGCCGAACAAACTGTCCACCAAAGCTCCTGAATCGGATGCTGGTGTCACGTCCCACGCCTGGGGTTATCGCCCAAACTCTGATCGGCTGTTCACCAGAGAAACGGTGTAAGGGAACACCAGCACTGCTAAAGAGTAAACCTGATGCACCTGTTGAGCTAGACCATCGAATACTTAGCTCGTCAACATTCCAATTGTCAGTTGTATCAGAAGGCAAGTCTTGACCTGAGTAATATTGAAGACCAACTCGCTGGATTTGTGAAAGACGCCTGGGTGGACTAATGGCGATCGCTGGAGCGGAGTAGGTTGTATTACCGCCTAATGCATCTGGTGTGGGGATTCGACGACGGGGTAAATCCGAATCACTACTTCCAAGAATGAGATCGACTTCTGACGCACGCCGCAAGTCGTCACCGCCTGTTCGCAAAATGACCGATACTTGGTTTACGAGTGGGTCAGTGCTGTCGAGAGGGATATCGAAGCTGCGACGTGCCCAAGAACAACCGACACGGTATGAACCACCGACTCCATCACAGGTAATTGTAAGTAGCGGTCCTTCAGGGCGACCCGAAAACGAAAAGCTGGCTGAATCCATATCTTGCCGAATTGCTTGTGGAGGAAACGTATCGCTTCCCAAAGCACCAAAAACACGATCTAGGATAAAGTCCAATGCTCCAGCGACAATAGATGCTACTGTTCCATAGGAGGTAACGGCACCAACTACCGCACCAATTAGTCTATTAATCGCACGAGCTACATCGCGGATTGCGTCATTAACACCGCTGCCAAACGGTTCGTCATCTCTTTCAGTGAGCGTTAATAGAGCCGTGTAACTACGAGGATAACTGGTTACTTCGTTTAGGTCAAACTGATATATAACTAAAGGAACTGGAAAATCAACGCGAGAACCTGTCCTAAAATTAGTGCCTGCCAGGATAGGACTAGAAACGTCTGTATCTCCTGTTTCATCAATCGCGATAATTCTTACGTCAATTGCATCAGGATCTATCTCTGGAAATTCTTTTCGCGTTTCTCGTACACATTCCACACTATGAATCCGAAACTGTAGGACATCAAAAAAAGCCATTAGTGTTTTCTCCTTCTAATCGAGATATTTTGGCACCGAATACTGTTTACACTGCATTAGACTTGTTGCGAATTAAATAGGCGAGTTCTCCAAAATCTTTATCAAATGTCAAGAGAATACGATTTTCTGCTTGGGCGCGACTTAAAACTTCACGGTCCGAGATTCCGGGGGATTCCACCCTAATCCACAGGACATCATGGCCATTTTGTCGTAGGGCTTCAACCGCATCAAGGGGGAAATTTTCGTTCGCTAGAAAACGCATCAGTTAAGCAGGAATAGCATAGACTTTCTCAGACTTGAGCATTACACTAGCATAGCTAAGACAAGCTTGAATATCTTCTACTGTAATACCTGGGTAGTTTCGCAGAATTTCATCAATACTCCAACCTTGGGCGAGAAGATCGATGATAAATTCAACCGCAATCCTTGTTCCTTTAATGATAGGTTTTCCCACCAAAATATCGGGATTTAGTGTAATTCGAGTTTCCCAGTCCATAGCTACATCATTGAAAGTGTTTTCAAAAAGGTCAAGGCTGCGTCGGACGCACCCTATATCTCGTTTTATTATAACAGGATTTGGTATCACAACTTCAATAAATGTGCATGGTGCGTTCCCCAAAAATCGATCGCTGGAGCAGTAGGAGTCGCCTTAGGGAACGCACCCTACAAGATCGGCTACTATCTCTCGACGCTTTACATTAAACTTAATCATCTTTGGAACCTAGTTTCATGAATAGTACAGGGAAACTTTCCGTATAACACTCTCCAGAGTAACAATATGGGTCAACTTTCGGTATATCACTCTATTTAGGCGCAATTGCAAGAACTTTTCCCCATATCACGCCCAAAAGCGTGTTAGCCAGATTAGCTTACTGCAAACAATCTCTTTTTAAGGAGACTTATCACAGAAGCTTTCTAGAAATCTAGCAAAGATTCTTATATCTGGCTGTACTTTGTCACAGAATTTCACTATTATTTCGGGTAAGGTATGGTAAATCCCTTGATAGATTCAATCGGGACTAACTTCTGGGAAAACCGCTATAGATCTCCTGCAAAAATCAAAAATCTGACCTTAAGTGAGGAGAATCCGAGACAGGAGGAGAAAAAAGACAGAAAAATTTAGTACAAAAGCTCTGCTCTCCCTGCTCTGGCGCTCCCTAGCTTACCAGAGGTCGATTGCGACGACAATTATCGCAATGACCACAGCGAAAATTATCGGCATTTTCCTGAAAACCAAAGGCATTTAAGAGAAAGTGCCAACGACAGCGACGGGTATAGAGGTAGGGAAACATCTCATTTTTGGGTTTAAAAGTCATCTTGGCTGAATTATGAGGATAAATAAGCCGATAATGAAAAGGATCGAGCCATTCTAGGCGATCAAGACTGTGTAAAAGGGAGAGAATGAGCGCACCATCGGGAAATTCGGCACTAATCGCCTCTACTTTGCCCTCTAGGGGAATTTGGGCTAAAATTTGCCAAGCTTGTCGGTATTGGCGTTCCTGTTGGGAGTTAAAGAATTTTTGCTGGTTTTTATCGCTATTATCTAACCATCCCGTCGGTTCACTAATTAAGGTGAGAGCCTGCATTTTACCCCCATCGCGACCACCGCGGCCGATTTCCTGTAGGTATTCCGATAGTAAAGCTGGGGGTTGGTAGTGGACAACCCAACGCACATCGGGTTTATTGATACCCATGCCAAAAGCTGAGGTACAGACAACAAAAGTTAAATCCCCCCGCAGCCAATTTTGTTCTATTTCCCGACGCTGAAAGGGCGATAAACCGGCATGATAGGCACTGGTGCGATAGTGGAGAGATTGCAACCATGTCGCTAAATTTTCACTATGGCGACGGGAACGAGTATAGATCAGGCCGGATTGTCGAGGTTGACTGGTGAGGAAGTTTAATAGTTGATGACGACGACAACCGGGGCTAATACATATTTTGGTGCTTAAGTCAAGGTTTTGACGGTAAGGATTTATTAAGAAAAGCTGCGGTTTTTCTAGTTGTAAGACGCGGGTGAGAGTCTCACGGGTGGCGGGGTTAGCGGTGGCGGTAAAAGCAGCGATCGCTATTTGGCTGCCGGCCGGTTTCGATTGTAGAAGAGCGGGACGGACAGCCCCGAGACGACGGTAAGCAGGACGAAAATTATCGCCCCACTGGGTTAAACAATGGGCCTCGTCGAGGATAAGAGCGTTAATTTTAACGTGGGGAAGGGTTAATTTTGACCAGAGGGGCGGACTTAAGAGGGTTTCTGGGGAAAGATAGAGAAGTCGCAGGGTTTGGTCTGCGATCGCGTTTAAGGTTTTCTTTCTCTGTTGTCGGGGGATTTCGTGATGAATCAGGGCGACGGGTAGTTTTTTGGCTAATAATTCCTCCACCTGATTTTCCATCAGGGCCACTAGGGGAGAAATCACTAGGGTTAAGCCGGTTTTTAATAAAGCGGGCAATTGAAAACAGATAGATTTACCGAATCCCGTGGGCATGACAATCAGGGCATCCTTTGCCGCTAAAATTGTCTCGATAATCTGCTGTTGGGGAAAGCGAAAGCTATCATAGCCCCAAATTTTCTGAAAAATAGTCTGGATGCTTTCGGTATTGTGGGAAGACATGGGTTAACTGCTGGGGTGTGGGGTTTAGGGTGTGGGGTGTGGGGTGTAGGGTGTGGGGGAGTTGAGCGGTTTTGACTATCCCGGAAGGGTAACAATTTTTCCCTGGACTTGAATTTTTTTTGCACTTCTTTAATAATCTGTTACACTTATAGCGATCAATCCTTGTCTGGGGAATTACTGATGACTGAACCTGTTAGCACCACTGACCCCGCAGTAGAAACGGCCACCGAAGCGCAACCCAGTTACGTCAAGCTGGCGATGCGGAATATGGTCAAGAAAAAAGGCGTCTCGTTAAAACACTTTTTTTTGACTACAGCAGCCCTATTAGGCTTTTTTGTCGGTATTTCCTATCTGACGCGTCCCTAGGATGAAATCTGGTGAGTGAGACTTTGCCCCTAGTGGTGGATTTATGCCTACAGGATAATTATTTTGATCCCGGAAATAGTCCTGTGGATGGGGAAACTTGGCAATATTGGTTAGAAACATGGTTAGGCTATCTATCGGATTATCTCCCCGTTGCCGCCGGTTATGAACTAAGTTTGCGTTTAACAGACGATCGAGAAATTCGGACCTATAATTCCCAGTATCGCCACAAAGATCAACCGACGGATGTTCTCGCTTTTGCCGCTCTCGAAGTGGATTTCCCAGTCGATGAGGGCATTTTAGAGACAGAACCTTTATATTTGGGGGATATTATCATCTCTGTCGAGACAGCACAACAACAGGCTTTAACACAAAATCATCCTTTGGCGCGAGAATTGGCCTGGTTAACTGCCCACGCTTGTTTACATCTTTTGGGTTGGGACCATCCCGATGAAACAAGTCTGTTAGAAATGCTATCTTTACAGGAAACTTTGTTAAAAGCCGTCGAAATGCCGATACATAGTTAGTTGTTTTTGTCAAGCATTATTGAGGAATATGAAGACAAACTATCATAAAGCCAACCAATCTGCCAGCCTATCTAATCCCTATCTCAACAATAATTTTATCCCTCGATCGGGACAGGTGAGTGAGGGCAACAATCCCAGTCAAAGAGAATACGCTTGGCAAGTCGCCTCGAATCTATTAGTCAGTTTTCGCTACGCTTGGGCAGGAGTTCGTTATGCTTTTGTTAGTCAGAGAAATTTTCGCATTCACACCCTGATTACCCTAGTAGCGATTAGTTGGGGCTTATTTTTGCGGGTTGATGCCATGGAAATGGCGATTGTCACCCTTACCTGCGCTTTGGTGATGGTCTTAGAATTAATCAACACTGCCCTAGAATCAGTGGTAGATCTGACGGTGGGGCAATCCTACCATGATTTAGCCAAAATAGCGAAAGATTGTGCCGCTGGTGCCGTTTTAATCGCCTCGATCGCCGCTTTACTCGTAGCGGCTTTTATTTTTATTCCCCATTTATTAGTTTAAGTGGGAAGCTTTTTTCAGTGTTGCCAAAGGCACGGCGTAGCCGTCCAGTAAACAGTAAACAGTGAACAGTGAACTGAAAACTCAAATCTGATCACTGATAAGCTGTACTGATTTTAAAATGCGTAGGGGAAACTTCAGTACAAATGCTCGAACTTCCTCTCCCTGCTGCCAACTCCGGCACTGCGGTGCAGTCTTAACCAGTAATATTAGATAGTCAACAGCTTAACTGATCAGTCATCACTGATCACTGATAACTGATTTGGCATAAGGGGACTCGACAGCTTTTAGCCAATAAATTTAACTTTTCTTAACCTAAGCCTAAACTGGTAAGGGGAGAGGGTTTCGCTATATATAAAAAATTGTAATCGTCGATACAGCAAAAAATCTCTTTTGTCCCTCTATAGGTTAGACTATAGTTAGTGATAAGACTTCTTTTGTAGATCTTGCAGGAAATCTCCCATGAGTGCCATAACTTTCTCCACCGCTCCCACCGCTTACTCTATCAGGATGATTAAGGACGAAGTCCGTCAGATGGTAGAACAGGGGGTAGTGAGCAGACACCAACCGATCTACACTCTCTGTCAGTTCATTCCCCCCCGGGAGTGGGTTTGTGTTGAATGTGAACTAGAACGGTGTGACTACCTTCTCAGGGATCAAATTGGTGACTTAATCGCCTCGGAATCTTGGGATAATGATTAAATTCTCCCGTTTGCCGATCTGGGCAAAAAGCGGACTGATCAGAAATTTAGCAGCCTTGTCCACTTTCTTAACTATTATAATTCAGCCCCAGTTAGTTCTGGGGCTGAAACTATGGGGACAGGAGGGGGATAATTGTTAAGAAAAAAGAAGTTTTTGTGAGATTTAGCCAAGTTAGTTTAAAAGTTACCCATTGCCAAGGGAAGCTATCTCTAACATCCCAGAATTTTCTCTAACTTAAAATCAGTAGTTGGCGCTGTTGTAAAGAACGCACACCGGTTAATCCCAAAGCAACTTGAGCGTCGATTGCTGCCACGGTTAAACGACCATCACAAGCTTGTAGAAAAGCAAATTCTCTCTCCGAGAGATTAACCGGCCGATAATCGTAGTCTAGAACACTTGCACTAGGCCAACCGTAAAGACAGGGATGAACTTCGGCCACTGCATTCTCTAGGACTTGATCCCCGGACCAATCGGCAGTCAAAATCGGTGGTTTAGCGAGGAAAAATTCATAGTGGGTGATTTCCGGGTCTAATAATTCCGTCAAGCGATAACGTTCCCTTTCCCCTAAATTTTGCGCTCTAGCCATCAATTCGGGGGATTTACCCAATAAACGGTCTAATTGCCAGTAGGAAGGGTTAGAAAAGCCAATAAAGGCTAATCCTGACGCATCAATCAGTTGAAAGAGGGTATCGATATTGTAGTCCACTTCCCGGGGGTGAACGTACATATCAGCGAAGGACTCATCGCGATGATTTTCCATTGACCAACGCTCTTTTTCCCGTTTCAAAATGCGATTATTTTCTGGTAGAGAGGCAAAAATCTCTCGGCCGACAGCGACCCCATCTTTATAATCCCCGCGCCGGTCTCCTTGCAAAAGTGCGATCGCAGATTGCATTAACTGGATTTCCCAGCGTCCCAATTGTGCATAGACGAAAATGTGCAGCAGACCACCGGGGGCCAGTTTTTGTGCGAGGGATTGAATCCCTTGAATCGGGTCCGGGAGATGGTGCAGCACCCCGACGCAGTTAATTAAATCAAATTCTCCCGGGAGATTAGTGGCTGATTCAAGGGGTAAATGGTGAAAATCCAGAGAACCTCGGTGTTTTGGTGCGACTCCCGAACGATTACAGCGTTCTTTGGCAATTTCTAGCGCTTTTTCGCTGATATCTATCGCGACTATATTAGCAAAAGGGTTGAGCGCGAGCAGATATTCGGTTCCCGCACCAGTACCACAACCTGCATCGAGAATGCGGATATCCTCTCGTTCGGGTTTACGATGATAACAAAAGTTATAGGCAGCAATCCAATTCCAGCGCCAATTGTAACCCGGAGGGGGTTCGTCTAGGAGCGGTTCGGGGGGGAAAGGATAGGTATTGTAGAGACGTTGTACAGCAGTGCGAATAGTAGCGTCGTCGGACATGAAAATTGGCGGAGTTTAGGATAACACTCGATCGATTGTCTCACAGACGGCACGGGAAAGTCAGCCGGGTTTTTTTTGAGTTGGTCGAGGGTAAATGATAAATAATCATTATGACTATCCGGTTCTGTGCCAAAATTAGATATTATTTCTTTGGTCGATATTTTTTTCTATTCCTTGTCCTACTGTCTCTTAAGCCTATCTAAGTTTTACTGGCAATTATTCGAGAGTCATTCTCTAACAATTATCTCAAATATAAGCAGCTCTTGCCGATACAAAAATCAATGAAAAACAACGGCAAATTACTGAACATCAAGGATAAACCGCCAGTTCAAGTCTGAATAGCATCACCGTCTGATCTATTTTCAGAGAATACCCCATTCGGGGTACGATAGTCATACTAAATCTGGTTATTAAAAACTGATTATTTATTCCCCCTTTTGCCTCTTGCCTTTTGCCTATTCTTATAAGTAGCCTATACTCAAGGGATTTAGTATAACTATTCTGATTGACTGGTATCACTTGAAATGCCCACACAATTTGCCAATTGTCAATAGGGTATGATACTAAATCCCTTTTTAATAGTACGATTAACTCCCAAGAATGATAAGGAGTAGCAAAATAAAAATGGTTTTTCGGTCACTCGATTGATTTCACTTGCAGTTCTATTGATTGCTAATCCTGCTTGCAAAAAATTGATCGCCCGCAAAGGGAAATCGTTATTGCAAGGATTCTCCAGGATCACCGCCTTCCGATACGGTTTTCCAACCGATCACCAGGAAAATGATTAAAGCAACTATCGCCATAAATAAGCCGATCAGAGTACCGATCATATCCCGGGCGAATTGTAAACTATAGTTAGTTTTTAGATCGGCATTTCCATCCCAAACTACCGTTTTTTCCGCACCGAGAAATAACAAGTGAATCCCCCGAGAAAGAACGAACTCTCCCACGATAGTGAAGATAATTAACTGTTTCAGTCTCACGGGTAACATGGCCAGATATTCGGTAACGATCAAGAGCAACAGAACCACGATAGGAGTCATACTCTCGCCGATAATTCCCCCGCGATGAAATCCGGGTTGCAGGAAACAACCTCCCAAAAAACCGCTCGCGAGTACCGATACTAAAAATGATCTGGGAAACAAAGGTTTACCCTTAACTTTTCCGAAAACTCGTTTCCCGAAAACCGTCAGAAGGACGGCGCTCAGGGTTATCGTTATAGAGCCGGCTAAAACACTAAAATACAAGCGAAACCATGAATTCCACAGCCGATAGCGTAAGATGTAAAGCTCGCTCCCCTCTCCGGGGCCTTTCTGGATTCGATCTTGAACCGCGTCGGAAAGTTCTAGGGGATAAACGCTGGACCAGGCATTGTTGAAAGCATCGGAAATTCTAACGCTCGCGGTCGCCCCCCCCGTCGTTCCCATTGCCGTCTGGAAGATAGAAGCGAGACCGAAGTGAGAGATTCCCCATAAATACCAGGGAAGACACACGGCGATCATGAGGATTAATGGAAAAAATAACTGACGGACTACAAGAGCTAAATTTTTACGATTTACCCAGAGATTATCGATGATCGGGGCGATCACATAGAGTATGGCAGAAGGATGACTGAGAAAAGCTAATCCCCAACTAACTCCACAGCCAATCCAGGAAGGCGAATAGACTCTTGTGCGGGGATTGTTTCTCAAGTCGAGATAGAAATAGATGCCGGTTAAGATATAGACCGTGGCCAATACCTTCGGCCACGGGTAGGTGATCATATTACTCAAATAGGGACTGAAAGCCACGAGGAAAAAGGCTAACGGAATTAACGACGGACGCAGAAAGAGAGGGATTAGGAGGGTCAGGAATACTCCTGGTAAAATCGCAGTAATTTGATAAACCGCAAATGAATTTTCTAAAAGTGCCAGATAATAACTGGAAAATAGATTGAATAAAGGAGTTCTAGAAGTAACATTATAAGTTCCAAAGTAAACCGTATCGGTTTTCTGAAGTCCCAAAAAAATTTGAGCGATATCGAAGTGCATCCACCAATCCCCGTAGTAAAATCCCCCACTGTAAAGCACGACGAAGAATTGCATCCCTAGTAGGACGAGCCAGAACAAGATCGCTAGGTATAGCCATCGATAGTTTTCTCTTTCTTCCGCTTGCCACAATTGTCGCGTCAGTAACCATAGAGAGATAATAAATAAACCAGCCGTCGCTAACAGGAAAAAAGTTCTTCCGGAAAAGCCACAAAGAAAATTAACGAAAGCGATCGCTGATTGTAAAGCCATTCCCCAAGCACCAGCAAGGGCCATACATTCCTTGACGGTAAAGCGCGAGATCGCTCTCAGGCTAACATAGCCGAGGGTGAAAGTTAGGGTTAGCGAGATCGCCCCGAAAAAAAACAACTGTAAAAAGCTTATATTCACGATTAACTATTTATCTGAATCTATTTTAGTGACCCCATCTTTTAATACTATCGAAAAGTTGGGATTAAACCTCAACAAAATTAAAGAACTTCGTCAGAAAGCCATCGAGCTTTTTTTGGATGAGGAGATAGATAATGCTCAATGAAAAGTTTTTGTCAATGTATATTTATGCTTAGATGATCA
This sequence comes from Microcystis sp. M061S2, assembly GCF_020245605.1. Classification (NCBI taxonomy): domain Bacteria; kingdom Bacillati; phylum Cyanobacteriota; class Cyanophyceae; order Chroococcales; family Microcystaceae; genus Microcystis; species Microcystis sp. M061S2. The sequence goes on from NZ_JADBUP010000058.1 coordinate 12,125, forward strand.
ACAAAGATACGGTGTTTTCTGGACAACAATCAAATATCTGTTCAGCGATTTAATTGAATAATCTTTCCTTTACAAAAAGACAAGAATTATTATAAAAGTTTAGATAAACAAGAAAAAATATAAAGTCTTATGAAGATTATTCAAGAATTATCTCAAAAGTCAACAATTGATGAGATTCTGGACAGATAATGGGGATGGAGGGGTGAATCAACCTGATCCGAAAAAGAGATTGTTGTCGAGAGTCGGAGAGAAAAGCAATGAATATCAAGGATACATTACACAATTTTGTCCAGTACCTAACAGAGGCTTTCGCTCGCATTTTTAGTCCCAACAATGATGAATATCCCGATGTGGGGATGCAGCCTTTTGATTCTGAACCTTACCATGCTCCCAAGGGTAATTCTTAACTAAAAATGACGGATAATTGCTTTGAGATAAAAGTTATGGGTAGGGATAATAACCCTACCTGATTTTATAGAAAAATAATTAATCCTCTGCTTGCCAATCAGGACAACTATCACTATCCCAACCGTAGGGATGGAAACCGCAGACGAGAAGATTACCCCCGTAGATATAACCGTGATAATTACGGCAACCGATACAAGCAGCATGGGTGTTAGGATCGGGGTTAACCTTAGGAGTGAGGGTAAAATCCGAGGGGTCATCTAATTCCGAAAATAAGGACTCATCGAGGTTAAAGAATTCTTCTAATTCCTGGGGTAAAACCTCTTGAATAAACTGTTCCAGATCGATGATAATCTCCTCATTAATTTCTTCGATAGTTTGGGCTACTTCTTGGAAAAAAGTTTCAATTCCCAGGGCGACAGTTTCGATAACTTCCCAAAAATCTTTCTGCCAATCGTCCATGTTTATACTTGCATCCCTTGTCTGGTAATAATTAATTATTTGTCCCTAAAATCTAGGTTTTAATCCTGTTGCAGTTTCCGTAATTCCTCCTGAAGACGTTCCACCTTTTGCCGCAATTCATCTACTTTGGGATCAGCTGCTTTGGTGTCCTCCTCATCTTCAATAATTTCTATCCGTCGGGGTTCATGGGGAATATTAGATTCGTTACCTTCTACCGTTTGCTGTTGTGCCTGTTTCACCAACTCATCAACGTATTTCCGCGCTTCTTCCGCGTTTATTTCGCCGCGAGAAATCATTTCATCGGCTAATTTTTGGGCTTGATTTCTTAATTCTTGTAAATTTACTTCAGCTTTTTCGGCGGCATAAGTAGCAATGCCTACGCCCAAATAAACTGCTTTTTTGACTAAATCACCTAAGTTGGCCATAGCAAAAATCCTGAATCGATCGCTCTTACCTACTAGAATAAACGATCCTTCTCGCAAATGGAGATGGGTTTTGGGAGTCAGTGAACAGTGAACAGTAAACAGTAATCAGTGAACGCTTGCACCTCTATCCAAGAGAGCCATCGGTGAACTGAAAACTGATGAGGTAAAGTTTTGTAAAGAGAGGAGGTGGTGGCGACAGCAAAATTGATCGCTATAAAGATTAAATTTTAGTCAAATTGCTGATTTTTCGCCCTCAAAACGACGATAGAGGTTTATTAGGTCAAAAATGACCTAAATAGTTTGATTAAGCTCAAAATAACTAAATATTGCCTATAGCTGCCGGCAGCCAGCAGCTGGCTGAATTGATTTGTGTTCATCCTCAGCAAAGATTTAAACTAAAGAATCGAGACCAGATTCCCGATTTAATCACAAAAAACTATGTTTCCTATTCATCGCCCCCGTCGTCTGCGTCAAACCCCTCAAATGCGCCGTCTGGTGAGTGAAACCGTCTTGACAGCCAATGACTTTATCTATCCTCTTTTCGCCACGGCGGGGGAAGGTATTGCCCAGGAAGTGAAATCGATGCCGGGGGTGTACCAATTATCAATCGATAAAATTGTTGATGAAGCCAAGGAAGTGCGGGATTTAGGAATTCCAGCGATTATTTTATTCGGGCTGCCGGAAAGTAAAGACACAGAGGCGACGGGAGCATGGCACGATCATGGTATTGTCCAAAAAGCGGCCACAGCAATTAAAGAGGCAGTTCCCGATCTACTCATTGTCGCCGATACTTGTTTGTGTGAATATACCAACCACGGTCATTGTGGTTATCTGCAAACGGGAGATTTAACCGGCAGGGTATTAAACGATCCTACTCTGGGATTATTGCAAAAAACCGCCGTTTCTCAGGTAAAAGCGGGAGTGGATATCATTGCACCTTCGGGAATGATGGATGGTTTTGTGCAGGCAATTCGTCAAGGATTGGATGAGGCGGGTTATAGTGATACACCGATTCTTTCCTATACGGCTAAATATGCCTCTGCCTATTATGGTCCGTTTCGGGATGCCGCCGATTCTACCCCCCAATTCGGCGATCGCAGAACCTACCAAATGGATCCGGGTAATGCCAGGGAAGCTTTAAAAGAGGTGGAATTAGACCTATTAGAGGGAGCAGATATGTTAATGGTTAAACCTGCTCTATCTTACCTGGATATTATCTGGAGAATCAAGGAAATGACTAATTTACCCGTGGCTGCCTACAATGTATCGGGGGAATATTCAATGATTAAAGCGGCGGCGTTAAATGGCTGGATTGACGAAAAACGGGTGACTTTAGAGACTTTAACCAGCTTTAAACGGGCGGGTGCCGATATTATCTTAACCTACCACGCTAAGGATGCCGTGCGCTGGTTAGCAGAGGGTTAAATCGGAAAGGTGACAATTTTTGGCTAACCGATCAGGATAAGGGGGGGTGAGATTGTTACTATTAATTCTAGGGATTACCTGAAAGGGATTAAGTAGTTAGGTGTTAAAAACTGTCAGCTCCCCCCGCCTATCGTCACCCCCCTTATCAAGGGGGGATCAAAGACAAAATCTATCTTCAATTTAATTATAACTACTTACTTAATTCCCACATAATCCTCTAGATTTATGCAACCAAGACAGGGTTCTCTCTATTATCCATCGCCAGGCTGCATTGGTGATGGTGAGATAGGAAGTTTTCCTTAATAGCAACTTAGGTTATACTTCATCTTGATGAGAAACGCTGTAATTATATTCTTTTGCCGCTTGTACTAAGGATAAAAGTTGTCCAGTTTGATCGGTTCCCGATACACTTAAATCACTGTGACAGAGGATAACTTTTTCGCTTACCCTTGCCAATAAATCCCTTAAAACTCTCTGTAAACGGGCCTGATTTTCCTCTAATTCTGCTTCTGTTGTCCAGCGTTGATAGGGACTTTCTCGCCAAAAAATTGGCGCAGCAAAAAGAGTAGCAGCACCTCCTTGTTCCCAGAGTGGAGAGGAACAATCTAGCCAAAAATGCCAACGATGACTAGAACGAAAAGAACGATATTGAAAGATATTGCCTAGGGTAACTGCCGAGGAAGATTTAATAAATTGTCGCACAGGATAGGGATTAGCGGTAATTGTACCACGGCGCAAAAGTTGGATAAACTGATTAATAGTGTCGCTGGGACTTTGAAAAGAGGGTTCACTCTCACGCAAACGGCGATCAATCTCCCAAAAATGTTGGGCAGTTTCCATTAATTCTCGCAAAGCTGCCAAGTGATCGAAGGGCAAATTTTCCCCATCGTTTAATAATTGTTCGATCGCTTGATTTAAGACAAAAATCGGGAAAAGTTTCGCTTGCTGCTGCCGTTTTTTCATCCCTTCGATCCAGTGACAAATTCTTTCGTAGGCAGTACAAGCTTTTTGTCCTAAGCGATCCCAACGGGGAAAAGTTTTGATCGCTAATAAGCGGGGATTTTCTGGATCCACTTGATAACAATGATCGGCAATTAATCCAGCGCGAACTGGATCGATATCGGGAATTAAATTTCGTTCTTCATCCCAGCGATAACGGCTAAAAATCACCAGCATTTCCGCTATGGCCTCTTGGGGGGCTAAACGCCCCAAATTTTCGTAAACAAGGGCGAGAAGGGTCAATAATGCCCGAATCAGAGGACAACTGATCAGGGGTCGTTGTTCGTTGAGGGGTTGAACGGCTATCCCGGCACCGGTTAAAATTTCCATCAGGCTATAACGGGCGATTTCGTCTAAACCGGGGGCAATAACGGCGATTTCTTCGGGTTTTACTGCTCCTTGCTTGACTGCTTGAATAATAGCTGTGGCTGTCTTCCGTAACAATTCAGCGCGAGAGGTGGTTTGCAGGGAGATGAATTGATCGGGAAGATTGCCAAGATAGTTACCTTCGCTGACTAAGGAGAGAATCGTCTCGCTAAACTGAGCGGCTAACCCGTTAGTGGTAGATAATGGCATAATTTGACAGCGTGCCGCTAATTTTTGTAGATAATCGGGATCGGCAGTTAATCCTAAGCGAATTTTTCCCTGGGGATTGTAGGTAAAAACGCTAAAACAATCATGATCGAGGAAAAAACTGAGTAAATCCTTGGCAATAGCCGGATAATCGTCCACATCGTCCGCAAAAACTCCCCGGAAGCGTTTTAATAGTTGCTGCTGATAACGACTATCAGGAAATAAATAGCGCCAATAGAGTTCGTAGATGATACCATAACTTAATAAACCACGTTCTAGAGACCAATCACGCCATTGAATGATTAATTCTCCCACTTTTTCTGGTGTTTCCTGCTCATTAATCGCTAAAACTCGTTTTAAATCTGTTTCTGATAATCCGTCGGCTAATCTTTCGGGTATCTTTTCTGCGGGAACACCACTAGCGCCGGCTAATTGTAACAAATCGAGAACTTGACGGACGAAACGATATTCATTTATGCTGGTAGGCTGGAAGAATTTAGCGATCGCTGGTTGCCAGAGACGGGTGGCGAGTTCCTGTTCCGTTTCTGGGTGTAATCGGCGGGGAAATTGCGCTTTTAGCCCCAAAAACTCGAAAATTAACGGCCAAAACAGGATGACTTCATCGGTGAGAAAACCTAAAGGGGTTTTGCAGAGAATCGGATAGCTACCCTTAACAGCAAGGGCCAATTGATCGGCTAATTCCCGTTTCTTATCATCGTTGGCAGCGAAAACTAAGATCGATCGGGGAAGGGGCGATGATTTCGGTCGATCGAGATACAATGAATCCTGGGACTGACGTTGAGAAACAACCCAGCGCCGAAATTCCCCGACTAAAGCGGTGGTTTTTCCCGATCGAGTCCCACCTTCGATCCAAATTGGTATGATTGACATCGTTTTTTCTGGATTGTATTTGTTAAGATGACTGATCGGTACTCTAGCTTTTTTCCTTGTGGAAGTAATTGTTTCCTATGAATCTTAATCGGATTTTGCAAGGTGTTAATCAATGGTTATTACAAACTCCTGAACGTTCTTTAGATGAGGCGTATCATGCGGCTTTAAAGATTAAGGAGATAGAAGACAAGCATTTTCAAGGGCGAAAAGTGGCGAATGAATTCTCGAATTATGGCAGCAGCACTAATTCCTATTTTATCGCAGAAGTTAAAGGTTATCTGCAAAAAATTAAAGTCAGATTGACGGAGTTTAAAGCTAGTCGCTCGATCGTTAATACCTTCGGACCCAATCAACCGACAATTAATAATGGGGTGATTACTGTCACCACAGATGTTTGTCTGAAAAAACTTCAGTTTATCGATAGTATTATCGGAAAATATCAAGATAATTATTGGCAAGAAGATATTGAAGATGTCCCCAAAAGTCTCCAGAACCGAAATTTTGAGCAGGAAACAGCCAAAAATAAGACTTCCAGAAATCGCTCTTTTTTAGCGGCGGGTAGTCTTGAAGATGAGGAAATGAGCAAAAGTAATAAATCCCAAAAAGCTACGGAAAAACCGGGAGTTTTACCCCGTTCTTTTGTCAATACTTTTAATCGCATTAAGCAGGAAATCGATCCGCAAGCGGAGGAATCGGAGGAGGCAGTTTTAAAGAAATTTCGCAATTCTCGTTATAAAACAGCCATTTCTCTCAAGTTTATTTTACTGTTAATTATTGTTCCTTTATTAACCCAGCAATTAACCAAAACTTTCCTGATCACCCCCTTGGTTAATAAATATTTCCAAGAACAGGAACAGTTTATTTTTATCAATCAGGATTTAGAAGAAGAAGCTTTTTCGGAATTGAGAAGATTTGAGGAAGCTTTACATTTTCGAGGTATGATTGGTTTAGCACCCAAATTATCTAACGAAGAAATCGAGGGAGAAATTACTAAAAAAGCGGCGGTACTAAGTGAAGAATTTCGCCAACGAGGTTTAAATGCGATCGCTAATATTTTCGCCGATATTTGTTCCCTGATTGCCTTTGGTTTTGTTATCGCTTTTAGTCGTCGGGAAATCGAGATTGTCAAGTCTTTTCTTGATGGCATTCTCTATAATCTTAGCGATTCAGCTAAAGCTTTTTTAATTATTCTCTTTACCGATATATTTGTCGGTTTCCACTCTCCCCACGGTTGGGAAGTGATCCTAGAAGGGTTAAGTCGTCATTTCGGTTTACCGGAAAATCGCGAGTTTAATTTTCTCTTTATCGCCACTTTTCCCGTGATCTTGGATACAGTCTTAAAATATTGGATTTTCCGTTATCTCAATCGCATTTCTCCCTCGGCAGTGGCTACCTATCGTAATATGAATGAATAGGGTAAAATCGGGGAGAAACTGGATAATTTACCCCTCTAATTCGGGGGGGATAATCTTGCTGCCGTCTCTTGTACTTTGGTAGATTCTAATTGCAAAGCAGCGGCAATCTGTTCTATACTTAAACCTAAAGCTAGTAAACCAGCGATCGCTTCAGTTTTAGCTTCTTCACGACCTTCTTCACGACCTTCTTCTTTAGCTTCTTGATAAAGTCGAGTTTGTCTGAGATCATCTAATCCGAACATAGCTTCTAACTCCGCGCGACTAAGATTAGTAAATTTATAGGCTAAGGTTCTTTCAATTAATTCTACAACTTTTTGCTGGAAAACTAGATCATCAATTTCAGCGATCGCTTTTTCTAAAAGTGGTTTTCCTCGTTGCTGTGCTAATTGGGGTGTAGCGACGATTAACTGAATAATTCCTAAACCCAGAGACGGATCCGGATTATCGATTAATTCATCTAAATAAATAGGTCTGATCTGTCCCGTTATCTCAAATCCCCGCAGTTGATAGGGAAAGTTATTATCCAGATTCCTGGAGGCAAATAAAGCTACAGCTATCCAATCCTGAACGGGTTTATACTGATTGAGATAGATGACAATTTCTGTTAAAAATCGCCAATAAAAATCACTTTTATCCTGAAATTGCACTTCAACAAAGTAAATAATTAGTTCCGGTGCTGCTGTGGTCGGTAAAAAAATACCGTCAAAACGACGCGCTAATTCTTTGATTTCTCGGGAGGAAAATTGATAATTTTCAGCTTTCTGGGTTGATTCTCCCAGTAATTCAAAAATTAACCCCGGAAAGGTTTGCAAGAGTTGATAAAAAATTGTATCGGTCTTCACAAGCTTGAAAAAATCTAGATGTTTACTAACAATTACTTACAAATCATCCAACAAGAGCGTGACTAACACCTTATCGACACGATTACCGTCCATATCCACCACTTCCAAACGCAACCTTTGCCATTCAAAATGATCGGCAGCCCCCGGAATCCTACCAAGATGGGTAATAATAAAACCCCCTAAAGTGTGATAATTGCCCTGTTTTTCCCCGGGTAATTCACTGATTTCAAATAATTCTTTAAAATCTTCGATCGCCACTGTGCCATCGATCAACCAAGAACCATCTTCCCGCTGCACGATCTGAGCATCTTCAATATTATCTAATTGGGGTAAATCGCCGACAATTGCCTCTAAAATATCCTTGCGCGTCACCAATCCTTGAATCACCCCGTACTCATCCACTACCAAGGCAATATGATGACCACTTTGCTGCACCAATTCCAAAACTTTTAAACCCCTAGTGCTTTCCGGCACAAAAAGCGGCTGTTGTAAATCCTTCGTCAGGTCGAAACTTTCACCGGTTAAACAATCTGCCAATAAGTCTGTGACTTCGATTACCCCCAAAACCTCATCTAAACTGCCCTGACACACAGGAAAACGGTTATGATTGCTCTCAATTAGCTTCTGGCGGTTAATTTCGGCACTATCTTCCAAATCTAGCCAAATAATATCTGGGCGCGTGGTCATAATCTGGCTTACTCGGCGATCGCCCAATCCTAACACCCTTTCCACCATATCCTGTTCTGCTTCCTCAAAGGTTCCCGCTGCGGTTCCCTGTTTAAGCATAATTTTCAATTCTTCTTCCGTAATTGGGGAATCATTGTTATTAGTATTAATCCCCAACAAACCGAGAATCAGATTAGTCGATTGACTCAAAAGATGGACAATGGGCGAAACAATTTTTGATAACCTATTGAGAGGATCAGCAACGAGGATAGCGATTTTTTCAGGATTACTTAAACCTAACCGTTTCGGCACTAATTCCCCCACCACTAGGGATAGATAGGTAATAATTAACACCACTAATCCTAATCCCAAAGCTTGACTGTAGGGGGCTAAAACGGGAACTTGCGCCAATAATTGCGCCACACTGACTGATAAATTCGCTCCTCCGTAGGCCCCAGCAAAGATTCCCACTAGGGTAATGCCAATCTGCACCGTAGATAAAATTTGATTGGGATCATTGGCCAATTTTAAGGCCACCGCCGCCCTTCGATCATCTCTGGCTAATTGTTCTAAACGGACTTTGCGGGCCGAGACAATGGCAATTTCCGAGAGGGCAAAGACTCCATTGAGGAGGATCAGGAAGAGGATAACAAGAATTTCGGTAGTCGCCGAGAACATGGTTAAAAGTTACAGGTAAAAGGGCGGATAGTTGTTTGGATCATAGTGCGAGGATCGGTTAAGTTCAGTAAAGAATCATCTTGATTTTTAACGAGTTACGAAGGCTTGTGTCTGGAGAGGGGGTACTCTCAGTATAAATGGGATAGGATCAAGTCCGCACTCTTAGCTCAGTTAGCAGTGAACAGTCAGGAGTGACCTGTTGCCAGTAAAAAAAAGTTGTCCCTGGGAGAGTGGGGACAAACTCTCTCAATCTATTCGCCTGAAAAATTATGATCGCTACACCCGTATCATCGAAATCGAACCCTATCACGGAAATACGCCCCGGACTACCAACTATTTGCGGTTGGGAACAGGAAATCGCAGCGATTGTCAATCACGATGATCCGATCTTTTTACCGACAACAAATCTCAAATTAGACAATATTAAGGCTGGTTTTGCCTGTGCCTTGCATATGCACCAACCCACTATCCCGGCGGGTGTTAACGGGGAATTAATCTGCAATCTCCAGCATATGTTCGAGAATCAGGGGGATGGCGATAACCATAATGCCAGTGTTTTTGCTTGGTGTTACAGTCGCATGGGCGATTTTATCCCGGAATTGGTGGCGGAAGGCTGTAATCCCCGGATTATGCTCGATTATTCCGGCAATCTCCTCTGGGGTTTGGTGCAGATGGGACGGCAGGATATCCTCGATAAACTCAAATTAATCACCTGTAACAGTCAATATCAACCCTATGTGGAATGGTTGGGGACGATGTGGAGTCATGCGGTGGCTCCTTCCACACCGATTCCTGATCTAAAATTACAGATGCAAGCGTGGCAAACCTATTTTGCCTCGATTTTTGGCCCAGATGCCCTGAAACGAGTCAAAGGGTTCTCTCCCCCGGAAATGCACCTTCCTAACCATCCCGATACCCTCTACGAGTATATTAAAGCCCTGAAAGAATGCGGCTATCGTTGGTTATTGGTACAGGAACACTCGGTGGAAAATCTCGACGGTTCGGGATTGAGTCAGGAACAAAAATATATTCCTAATCGCCTGGTGGCCCGTAATTCTCGCGGTGAAGTGATTGCGATTACTGCTTTGATTAAAACCCAGGGTTCCGACACCAAATTAGTTGCCCAAATGCAACCCTACCACGAGGCTAAATGCCGCGGTAAACAGCAAATCGGCGGCGTTTGGGTTCCTTCCCTAGGTTCCCAGATTGCCGACGGTGAAAATGGTGGCGTGATGATGAATGAATTTCCTCGCGATTTTCCCAATCCTTGGCGGGAAATGCAGGGGGGTTCCAGTGTGGCAGGATTTAACGGTACGGAATATCTGGAGTTAATCGAGGCTGCTGGCGTTAATCCCCAAGATTATCCCCCAATTCAAGCCGTACACCAGCATAAAATCTGGCAGCGAGTTAATCCGGATGCCGCTACCCCGGAAGCGGTAGAACAGGCGATCGCTGAGTTAAAACAGTCCGACCACCGTTTTAGCATGGATGGGGCATCTTGGACAAATGATCTCAGTTGGGTGCGCGGTTACGAAAATGTCCTCGAACCGATGAACCAATTAAGCGCTCAATTCCACGAGAAATATGATCCTTTAGTACAGGCGGATCCTAGTTTTACCCGACGGCCAGATTATCTGGAGGCACTGCTTTATAATTTGCTCGTGCAAACCAGTTGTTTCCGTTATTGGGGCCAGGGTACTTGGACCGATTATGCCCGCACTTTATACGCAAGAGGCGCGGCCTTAACCCGCTAGGATAGTAAGGTATCTAGGGCGCAGAATCTGCGCCCTAGTAGCACAGATGTATTAAACTAAATCCTGTTTAAAAGGTATTGGGGAGCGGGGAGAAAGAATCCATAGAGACTGTTTGTAAATTTACAAACGCTCTCTTTAATGTTTTTTAGCTGACCAAACAGCCCCAAGGTGATTCTCCCCGTTGGCAACCCTAATCCCGCAACAATTAGAGGCAACACCGATGATGACTGGCGCTTCCCCTGCTTTCCACTCACCCGCCGATTCTTCCGGGGCAAAAGTGCAATGGCATGGACGAGTATTATGGCTAGGCATAGGTTGCATCCGTGGGACGGAGAAAGCGGTCATAGATAGGGCAATTAGGGCTGTTTTTCAGCGTTATCACCTCTCTTTAGCCGCTATTGCTGGTATCGCCACCCTTGACATCAAAGCTGATGAACGGGGTTTAATTGCCTACTGTCAGGAGAAAGGATTACCCCTAAAAACCTTTACTGCCGAGGAGTTGAGAGATATTAATGTCCCCAATCCCTCGGCCATTGTCAACAAGAAAGGGGGAACTCCTAGCGTTGCTGAGGCTGCCGCTTTAAAAATGGGCGAGACTTTGCTAGTCAGCAAGCAAATAGAAGCCAAATCGGTGACGGTGGCGGTTTCTTTGGCGGCAAGGGAATAGAGAGGATACCAAATCGATGCTTAAACAGGTTTTATTTCTTAGTAATGGTCATGGCGAGGATTTAAATGCTAGTTTAATTGTGGGGGAATTACAAAAAATTCAGCCCCAATTATCTATAGCTGCTTTGCCTTTAGTGGGAGAGGGAAAAGCTTATCAAAAATTGCCAGTACCAATTATTGCCCCCACTGCCACTATGCCATCGGGGGGAATTATTTATACTAATCCTTTTAATTGGATTAAAGATATTGGTGCGGGATTAATTGGTCTAACTATTAAACAAATTCAGGCAGCTTTTAAAGTTAGCAAGAATTGTGATTTATTGATAGCAGTGGGGGATATTGTACCGATTGCGATCGCTCGTTTAACTGGTCGTCCTTTTGTGGCTTTTATTGTTTCTACTTCCAGTTATTACGAAGGCACAATTAAATTACCTTTACTCACAGAATTATGTTTAAGATCGAAGAATTGTTTAAGGGTTTTTACTAGGGATAAATATACAGCAACAGATTTACAAAATCGGGGTATTAAAAAAGCGATTTTTGCTGGTTATCCGATTATGGATGTCTTAACACCAACGGGTAAAGATTTAGAATTAGATAGTCAAATTCCCATGATTGCTTTATTAGCGGGGAGTCGTTTACCCGAAGCTTTGAGTAATTTGGCTTTACAGTTACAAGTCTGTGAGGAAATAGTTAAAATTAAACCGATGCAGTTTCGGGCTGCTATTGTTCCTAGTATCAGAGAAACCGACTTAGAAAATTTGGCTAAACAAGAGGGATGGCATTATTTAGGAGCGGGAAAATTAGAGAAAAATGGGGCTTTATTGTGCTGTTATCGTGATGCTTTTGCCGATATTCTACACCATTGTGACGCTTGTTTAGCCATGGCGGGGACAGCAGTAGAACAAGCGGTAGGATTAGGAAAACCTGTCCTACAAATACCGGGATTTGGCCCCCAATTTACCTACCCTTTTGCTGAGGCACAAATGCGCTTATTAGGGGAATCGGTAATAACTATTGGAAAGAAACCCACGGAGGTAAATTTATTTAAAAATGCTGCGGTTAAAATTATCGATATTTTGGCAGATTCTCGTTATTTACACAGATGTTTAGAGAATGGCAAAATTAGAGTGGGAGAATCTGGAGGTAGCAGGAAGATTGCCGAAGAAATTTATATAAACTTAGGGTGTTAAGTAGCTGGTTATAATTAAATTAAAAATGGATTTTAGGTTTAATCCCCCCTTAATCCCCCCTTGATAAGGGGGGGAGCTGAAAGTTTTTAATACCTACCTACTTAGGGCAGCGTAATCCAGCTTAAAATTAACTCAATTACCTTCTAATTAAACATCGTCATTTTCCTGAACAGATAAAAACTCGGCCACCGCTTGATTAAAAGTTTCAGGTTCCCCTAAAAATGCCCAATGATTACCCGGTATTTTTTTAATCTCTAGAGAAGTTAAATACTTTTTATAGGATTGAATTTGCCAAGCAGTGCGATTTAATCCCTGTTGGGGAAGGACTAATAAACTGGGAATATCTAAAGCTTTAGTTAATCCAGCAAACCCCATGACATCCTCAAAAATTTCCCCGCGTGCCGATAAAGTAAATTTACTGCTCCAACTGCCATCCGCTTTTTGTTCAATGGCATTTTTAAACACCTCTTGCTGTAAATTTGACCAACCTTTATATTGTTTTAATTGACGAGCGATCGCTTCTATGCTCTGATAACTATCAAAGGAGCGAGTAATCTTTAAAAAGGGCAAAACTTGATAGAGAATTGGAAAAGTTATCCTAATCCAATTAGGCATTTTATCGATAAAAAAGGGATCGACTAAAATTAAACTCTTAAATACTTCCGGCTGTTGAGTTGCCCAAATTGCCGCTATTTTAGCACTCCAAGAATGACCTAAAATATGTGCTTGCGTCCAACCTAAATGATTAATTAAAGCCCTTAAATCGCTGATATAATCCTGAAAGTGATAACCCGTTGCTGGTTTACCGCTTTCCCCATGTCCCCGCAAATCTGGGGCAATAACTTGATAATTTGAGCGTAAATAATCGCCCAAACTTGACCAAACCAAAGCATGATCCGCCATGCCGTGCAATAATAATAGAGGCATACCTCGATCGCTCCATTGTAAATAGGAAATTGCCATCGAGTTATTGGTAAAAGTCTGGCGTTGTGGCATAAATTCTCGGCTGATTTTTACTCTATAATTTAAATATCACTTAATAAAACTTCATACAATGGCACTACAATCTCCGATCACTGCGACTAGCTTAGAACAATTGTCTTGGACATGGCAAGGTCACACCATCCCCTACACCGTGCGGGGAGAAGGACAACCCCTAGTATTAATTCACGGTTTTGGGGCATCTATCGGTCATTGGCGCAAAAATATCCCCGTTTTAGCGGAAAATGGCTATCAAGTCTATGCCCTAGATCTCTTGGGATTTGGGGGTGCGGATAAGCCCGCTTTAGATTATAGTCTCAACCTTTGGCTGCGGCAAATACAAGACTTTTGGCGGGAAAAAATCGCAAAACCGACCGTATTTGTCGGTAATTCCATCGGGGGACTGATTAGCTTAATGCTGATGGCAGAATCTCCCGAAATCACTGCCGGAGGAGTAATTATTAACTGTGCTGGAGGATTAAACCATCGTCCCGAAGAATTAAATTTCCCTTTGCGTTTAATCATGGCTGCCTTTACCGGTTTAGTTAGTTCTCCCGTGACAGGAAAGTTTATTTTTGAACAGGTAAGGCAGAAAAATCGCATCCGTAACACCTTAAAACAGGTTTATCGCGACCATACCGCGATTACCGAGGAATTAGTCGAAATTCTCTATCAACCCTCCTGTGATGCGGGTGCGTGGGGAGTGTTTGCATCGGTGTTGACAGCACCCCCCGGACCTTCTCCCCAGGAATTATTACCGCCAATCGATCGCCCTTTATTGGTACTCTGGGGAGAGGATGACCCTTGGACACCGATCGCTGGTTCGGTAATTTACCAAGAAAGAGCTAAAATGGGAAATAATACCCAATTTTATCCGATTGCCAAAGCCGGTCACTGTCCCCACGATGAACATCCCGAAAAAGTCAATCAATTAATTTTGAGTTGGCTGTCGGAAATGGGGATTTAGTCAGTTATCGAAAATTTTAGCGATTAATAGTTACTGGAGAAATCTGCCAATCGGGGCGAAGATTTTTCGCCCCTTGCAGATAGACGTGCTGCATTTCGCTTTGCAGTTTGGGAGTATTAACGTGGAGAATTACCCGAATACACTTGTCCAGACTACCAGCGACGTGCATCTGTTGCACATCGAGGAGGGGGACATTTTGCCAATGGGGACGTTCGCGAGCGATAGCAGCGGGGAAAATCGCGTCTAAATCCTGAGTTGCCGTAAAGATAATACTAACAATATCATCGGGATCGAGACTATTGTGGATTTCGATCGCTTCGAGGAGTTCTGTTACTGCTTCTCGTATAGCTTCAATAGTATTAGCTGTTACTGTTGTTGCTCCCCGAATGGCTCGAATCTTCCACTGCACGATTGTCATCCTCCGCTAATCCTGATGAGTCAATTTTAGGGGTTAACGCGCCCTTTTTCTCGACTTTAATCTAGCCATCAGGGGCGGTATAACCACAATAGTTGTCCGTTAACTTCCAATTCAAATTCTAGACGCTGTAGGGTTTTTTGTAATCCTGGGGGTATTTGGGAACGATTGCCCGTCAGACGACTGAGCAGGGGTTTCGGTTCTTCGATAGTCTGACATTTAGTTTTATCTGGGGGTAATCCTGCCAATTCTAGCGCCCAAAGTCGGGCATCTTCCTCGGTTCCCAGGCGATCAACCACTCCTAATTCTAACGCCTGTTGACCGGTAAAAATGCGCCCATCGGCAAAACTTTTCACCTGATTGACATCTAAATTTCTCGCTCCGGCGACGGTTTGCAGAAATTGCTGATAACTGGTATCGATCATATCCTGGAGAATTCTTTCTTCTTCATCAGTTAATTCTCGATCGAAGGAGAGAATATCTTTATAAGGGCCCGATTTAATCACTTTAAACGAAACTCCCACCTTATCCAACAATCTTTCTAGATTGTTCCCTCTCAGGATAACACCGATCGAGCCGGTAATCGTGCCGGGGTTAGCCATAATATAATTGGCCCCCATACCGATGTAAACGCCGCCAGAGGCGGAAATATTGCCAAAACTAGCGATTATTTTCGTGTTTTTTTGTAACCGCTTCAATGCTTCATAAATTTCTTGGGAATCCCCCACGGTTCCCCCGGGGGAGTCAATGCGGAGAAGTAGGGCGGGATATTGCCTTTCTTTGACGATTTCTAGGGCTTTTAAGACCCTTTTGCGGGTATCGGAGGCAATTGCACCTGTAATTTCTATTCGAGCGATTTGTTTGCGGGTTTTCGGTTTAAAAGGCCAGACCATCAGGTTTAAATATCTCTCAAAAAAGGACTCTCTCTAATCTAACGCTTTGATCGTTCTAGGTTAAGCAGACATTATATTTCAGAATTTAGGGACAAAATGTCTGGTTAAGTGTATAATAGCATTAAGTGACCAGAGTTGAGGTAGGCGAGGTGAAGATTTGGGCAAGGTGGAATCCTTTAATTTAGATGGCTTAGATCTGTTTTTCAATTCTCACGATCATTTGCCACCTCATTTTCATGTTCGTAAACCGGGCCAATGGGAAATTAGAGTTTTTTTCTTACTTTGTAATCAAGAAAATGGTCTAAATTTTCAGGTGAAATGGCCCGCCAATGCCAAAATATCTAGTAAGGAAAAAAAGCAAATTCTTGACCACGTTTTAGCCAATCGTTCTGCGCTCCTGATTGAATGGGAGGTAAAAGTCTGTACCTAGGGGAATTAATCATGTTAAACAAGCCAGAAATTACTGTTATAATTGAAGATAAAGAAATTTATAATTTCTTGCCAGAGTTTCAATCTGTGCAAATTCTTTCTTTACCAGATTTAAAGAATATTGATTCCTTAAAAAACATCTTTATTTGTACTTCTTTGACCAGTTTAAAAGCAGTGACAGATATTGCCAGAAATGCTAATGATAAACATCATCTGCGAGGTCTTTTTATCCGAGCAGACATTGATTCTATCTGCTTGCCGCAACTATTTAAACGGGCCAATTTACGCACCCTGCGAAATACCCTCGTTTATCGAGATTTTATTTTACCGACAAGGGTAATTAATGCTTGGATTTGGGGAGCGCAAGAGCATTTAATCGCCACAGCTTTAGTTATTGGGGAAAGTTTATTAATCAGTCGCTGTGATCTCAATGAGCTAGAAATTCCCTTTGCATCTATGCCAGCTTTACAGCGTATTCCTCTAGAAGAAAGAGAGAAGTTTATTATAGCAGAAGATGGTAGTTATATTCATTGGCCAGTCGTGGACATTCATCTTGATGTAGAGGCTTTTTTGAGTGTGATTGAACCAAAAGCAAAACAAAAGTTTGCAGCGATTAAATTAGAACATGATCAGATTTTTGGTCGAGCGATTGCCTCTTTACGCAAACAGCATCAACTGCGACAATCAGATATTATAGGAGTATCCGAGCGCCAAGTGAGACGCATTGAACAGGGGGAAGGAACAAAGGTAGAAACCCTTAATTTATTTGCCCAAGCTCACAAAATGGAACTTAATGATTATCTTGATGCTGTTGCTCAGTTAATCGATAATACTTCAGTAGATTTGGATAGTTTTACTCATCCAAATATCCCAGAAATAGATGATTTATTTAAACTTATGGGTACTGAAAATCCTGTTGAAGTAATAGAGAAAAAAGTTAACTCCGAATATATCAGTAGAGAGGAGTGTAACTAATGAAAGTTTTAATTGACCAAGATTTAATCACAGAAATATTGCTTAATCGTACAGGTAATAAATCATGTGAGTCGGGTAGGAAGCTTTGGGAGGTTATTAAAAGTCCCCATCAATCTCAAGAAATAATTTTTTATATAACTAGGCCGTGCGTTCAAAGGGTTTATACCCTGAGCAGTATGAATTCATCAAAAGATGCTGATAAATTGATTAATCTTCTGGAGTCTAGATTTCATATCTGTGAAGGTTCACCTACTATTTTTCAGAATGCGCGTCAATACGATTCAGATATTGAATCAGCCATCGAAGTAGAGTGTGGTTTGGCCATACCAGTTGATGCAATTATTACTCAATCTCCCCAAAAATATGTCTTTACTAAACAAAATTTATCTCTTTGGTCGGTAAAAAACTTTATTACTCGTTATGAATGGAACCTTTTACTAAAACAAGAGCATAATAATTACAAACCCAAATACGAACAGCTAACTTTATCTCTAAGTTTAGAATTTCTAGTAGATAAACCTTCCTTATCAACTTATATGGTACGAAATTCAATTACTACAGTAATCGAAGCATTAAAAATAATTCAAACAAGTGGCTACAAAGGTATAACCAAAAAAGAACTTAAGCAAAAATTAGAACGAAGAGACACAACAATTAATAGTCTTATTTGGGATTTGGAAAATTTTGACATGATATTCATCAATCATGAGAAAAAAATCTTAGCGGCAAGAGAGCTTATAGGTAAAGGAGAAGATGATATTTCTCAATATTTATCATTCGCCCTCAAAAAACATATTCTTATACAAGAAATCTATAAAGAATTAGAAATTCATAAGTCAATAACCCCCTGGCGAGTAGAAGAAATTATTGCTAGTATCTGTACTTCTACTTCTGGTAAACGACCCAAAGATAAAACCCTTAGAGATTATCGTTCTAGGGTGATTTCTTGGCTTACTTTTACTCGATTGCTAGAAAAGGGAAGATATAATACATTAACTATACCACGAGATAAAAGCTCTCATAAGATTAACTCCTCTATAGAATATAAACAATTACATTTGCCTCTAAATGGTATGTAAAATTATTTAACTTTGCTTCTGTAATATTTTCTCAGAACAAGTCTTTTTAACGTCAAATAATTATATTTAATCCCCGATTAATTCGAGTAATTGTGCTTCGGTTAGCTGAGTAATGCCCAATTCTAGGGCTTTTTCTAGCTTAGAACCCGCCGCTTCTCCTAGCACTAAATAATCAGTTTTTTTGCTCACAGAACCCGTCACTTTCCCCCCGGCTTTTTCGATTAATTCTTTCGCTTCCTCCCGTTTGAGAGTTGGTAAAGTGCCAGTAATCACAAAGGTTTTCCCTGCTAAAGTCGCTTTAGTGGTGGTGGTTTTTGCTGCTGCGGCAAATTGTAAACCAGCAGCCTGTAATTTAGCGACTAAATCCCGATTAGCGGCGATTCTAAACCAATCATAGACCGATTGAGCGATTTCTTCACCGATACCATAGACAGAGGCTAAATTAGTCACGCTGGCGTTAGCTAACTCCTCCACTGTCCGAAAACTTTCGGCGAGAATTTTGGCGTTAACACTGCCCACATAGCGAATTCCTAGCCCATAAAGTACCCTCGACCAGCTTTGATTTTTGCTTTGAGCCATAGCTGTAATCAAATTTAAGGCGGATTTCTCGCCCATTCGGTCTAATTTGGCAATTTCCGTTTTTTCGAGGCTGTAGAGGTCAGAAATAGCGGTAACTAATCCCTGTTCAATCAGCAAAATCACCACTTTTTCCCCTAATCCCCGGATATCGAGAGCATCGCGACTAGCCCAATGTACTACACTTCCCCGCAAAATCGCTGGACAGGAACTATTGACACAGCGCGTCACCGCTTCCCCCACCGGACGAACTAGGGGAGATTGACATTCAGGGCAATTAGTGGGCATCTGGAAGGGTACAGTCTGGCTAGGACGCAATTCGGGCAGGATTCTCACCACTTCTGGGATAATTTCCCCCGCTTTGCGGATAATTACCGTGTCACCGACGCGGATATCTAATTCGGCCACTCGATCGCTATTATGTAAAGTAGCCCTTTGTACGGTGGTTCCTGCTACCTGTACCGGTTCCATCACCGCCATGGGTGTAACCGCACCGGTGCGTCCCACATTGACGATAATATCTTTAACTACCGTGGGGACTTCTTCGGCGGGATATTTTAAAGCGATGGCCCACCGGGGGAATTTTTGAGTGAATCCTAAGCGATTTTGTCGCTGTAAATCGTTGATTTTGACTACGACACCATCGGTCATGTAGGCTAATTGATGACGTTTTTCTTGCCAATCTTGATAGTATTGCGCCACTTCTTGCAGGGATGGACAGAGTTGACGGTGGGGATTAACCAGAAATCCCAGGGTTTCTAATCTATCTAAGGATTGCCATTGAGTGGTGATATGGTTATCGTCTAAATGCAGGGTATAGGCAAAAAATTGTAAGCGTCTTTTATCAACTATTTTCGGATCTAATTGTCGTAGGGTTCCCGCTGCCGCATTGCGGGGATTAGCAAAGAGAGATTCCCCTTTTTCTTCTCTTTCTTGATTGATTTTATCGAAGGTATCGAGGGGTAAAAAAGCTTCGCCGCGCACTTCCACAATTGCTGGGGGATTGTCTATATTTAAGCGTAAAGGAATAGAGCGAATTGTCCGCACATTGGGGGTAATATCTTCGCCAGTGACTCCATCCCCTCTAGTAACACCTCTGACGAAAAAGCCGTTTTCGTAGGTTAAAGCTAACGCGGAACCATCGATTTTTAATTCACACACATATTCCGTGTCTTGGGTTTCATTTATATATCTTTGCCAACGGTTGCCCCATTTATTTAATTCTTCGAGGTTAAAGGCATTTTCGAGACTATACAGGGGAATATTATGACGAACAGAAACAAATTGACTAGAGATTTTATCCCCGACTCTTTGGGTGGGACTATCGGGGGTGATTAATTGCGGATAACGCTTTTCTAGGTCTTCTAATTCCCGATAAAGTTGATCATAAACGCTATCGGGTATAAAAGGATCATCAAGAACATAATAAGCATAACTGGCTCTTTGTAGTTCTGTTTTTAGTTGTTGGCAGCGTTGTTGGATTTCTAAGGGAATAGTCATAATCGTTAATAATGCTACTGGGCAAAGACCATTTGAGGAGTTAATTGTAAATCGGGAAATGTCACCGATATTATTCTATCTTCGTTGTGAAATTCTGCCAGTTCATAAAATCCCGAAATCAGGGTTAAAACCGATATTTTTAGAGTAATAGGATCGATAATCCAGTATTCAGGAATGCCTCTTACCGCATATTCTGAACGTTTATAACGGTAGTCATCATCGGCATTACCGGGGCTAACAATTTCTACAACTAACAGGGGAGTAAATTCAATCACTGCTGTGGTCATATTTCTAATCTCTTGACATTGTTCAGCAGTTAAAATCATTAAATCTGGAATTCTCGATTTAGCTTTATCGGTGCGAATTCCCACCGTAGCGGGCATAACTTTCCAAGTTAGATTTAATCTTTTAATTTCTGCCATTAAATAATCATAAAGAAAGCCAAGAATTAAAGCATGAAAGCCACTAGCGGGAGGCATGGAAATTAATTCTCCGTTAAATAATTCGTACTTATTATCTGTGGAGTCCTGATAATTTAAGTATTCTGCAAAGCTATATATTTTTTGTCGGGTAGCAATCATGATAACCTCCAGCCGAGATTTTACTATTCAAAAACCATTTGAGGAGTTAATTTTAAATCGGGAAATGTCACCGATATTATTCTATCTTCGTTGTTAAATTCTGCCAGTTCATAAAATCCCGAAATTAGGTTTAAAACCGATATTTTTAGAGCCATAGGATCGATAATCCAGTATTCAGGAATGCCTCTCACTGCGTATTCTGAACGCTTATAACGGTAGTCATCATCGGCATTATTGGGGCTAACAATTTCTACAACTAACAGGGGAGGAAATTCAATCACTGCTGTGGTCATATTTCTAATCTCTTGACATTGTTCAGCAGTTAAAATCATTAAGTCTGGAATTCTCGATTTAGCTTTATCGGTGCGAATTCCCACCGTAGCGGGCATAACTTGCCAGTCTAATTGTAGCCTCTCTATTTCCCTTTCTAACACCTTAAATATATATCTAAGTATCAAAGCATGAAAGCCACTAGCGGGAGGTATAAAAATTAATTCTCCGTTAAATAATTCGTATTTATTATCTGTGGATTCCTGATAATTTAAATATTCCGCAAAGGTATATATTTTTTGTTGGGTAGCAACCATAATAATCTCTAAAAAAAACTTAATTTAATCTCCTTTTTGAGGATAGATATTGCCTTTAATCCCCCCTCAATAAGGGGGTTAGGGGGGAACTGACAATTTTTAACACCTAGCTTTTTACTTAAGATTCGATATCCTCAACTTTTTTGGGAACTGTTGCAGTTAAAACCTCATTTCCTGTGGCAGTAACTAACACATCATCTTCGATACGGATACCGATACCTCGCCATTTTTCCGGCACTTCCGGCTGTCCTTCAGCCGGTTTAATATCGGGGGCGATATAAATACCGGGTTCCACGGTTAAAACATGACCGGGTTGCAAAGTTTGCCAAGTTTCTTCGTTAACTTTATAACCTCCTGCATCATGGACATCTAATCCTAACCAATGGCCGGTTCTGTGCATATAAAAAGGCTTATATTTTTCCTCTTTAATTATCTCATCAATGTCGCCGACCAATAGCCCTAAATCTACTAATCCCTCCACAATTGTCCTCACGGCTGTGTCATGAAAAAGATTATAAGGATTACCGGTTTTTACCACTTCAATCGCCTTTAATTGAGCTTCCAGAACAATTTCATAGATAATTTTTTGTTCGGGGGTAAATTTACCATTAACGGGAAAAGTGCGGGTAATATCACCGTTATAGTAATTGTAGGCACAACCGGCATCAATTAACAAAAGCTCATTTTCTTGTACTTGGCGATTATTGTTGATATAGTGCAGAATACAGGCATTAGCACCACTAGCGACAATAGAAGGATAAGCAGGACCCATACCCCCTTCTAGACGAAAAGTATGCTCAATTTCCGCTTGAATTTGATACTCATAGTGACCAACTTTGGTAAATTCTCTGGCCCGATTATGTGCCTGTGCTGAAATAGCGGTTGCTTGGCGAATATTGTCCAATTCGGCCTCGGTTTTCAGTAAGCGCAAAGGATGGAGAATAAAATTAGTATCCTCTAAAGCAGTCGGTCCAGTGCCGCGACGGGGAAAAGTGGCGATTAATTTTTGCCAGTGCTTTAGAACATTTGTATTAAAAGTTTTGTCCCGGCCGAGATGATAATAAATTCGTTCGGCTTTTTCGAGATATTGCGGTAATTTTTCGTCCAATTCTTCGATAGAATAGGCCTCATCAGCACCAAAAATCTCCTTTGCTCCTTCCACACCGTGGAGATAGCCGGTCCAGGTTTCTTTTTCCTGGTCTTTTGGCTGTACGAACAGGATAAACTGATGTTCGGGGTGATGGGGTGCTAAAACCGCCACCGCCTCCGGTTCATTAAATCCTGTCAGGTAAAAAAAGTCACTATCCTGACGATAGGTGTATTCTACGTCATTGTGCATGACCACCATGGGCGCACTGCGAAAAATTGCGGTTCCATGGCCGATTTTTTCCATTACTTGCTGACGACGGTGCTGAAACTCTCTGCGATCGATGCCCATAGATATTCCTAAAAATGTCACAATAAGTCTTAGAGTCTATTATCGCTAATCTTTTTAGTTTATGACCCCTGAAGAACCGGATTTTTCCCAAGATATCATCGAAAGGCGCGAGTTTACCCTAGCAGATTTTATCGCTCAAGAGGGGGCGGATTTCCTCAAAGGGGAATCTCCCGTCCCCAAATTGGTGCAAGTTACCACAGAGATTAAACAATTTATTGCCGCTAATTTAGGGGATTCTTCGGGAGCTTTGCAGATAATTTTACAGCTTATCGTCGATGAAGAATTAACCAAAGTCAGTCAAAATTTAGATAATCCCGTTCAAGCTTTAGAGTTAATCCTAGAAGAAATTTTAGACAATCAAGAATTACTCTATGAATTAGTACACCGAGTCGATGTGAAATGGGGACAATTATACGGGGAACGTCCCTATTTTCAAAAACCCCATCAAAAACCTCACCCTGAAGACGAATACACCCACAATTCCGTCAGAGATAAGTTAGTCAGTTTATTAGCCAGATTAGAACCGAATAAGTAATAGAGCCTATAGCAGTTATTAGGAGACTCCGAGACGATTCAAGATATGCCTTATCTTTAGGAAAAACTCTGTATTTTCATTATTTCTTAGTCAACAAAGACTAACAGGACTGACAAGGAGAATCTATCCCTAGACAGACAACCGGGGGGCGGTCAGAGGTGAAAATAGTTGTAAGATCAAAAAATTCTCCGATAACTGTTGCCCTATCCCCCGCGTGCCTACCTATTCCTACTATACCGCCGATGTTTTTAGCGATTGCATTTTTGGCGGTAATCCCTTGGCGGTTTTTCCGGAAGCATCTGGATTAACCCGCACCCAGATGCAAAAAATCGCCGCCGAATTTAACTTCTCGGAGACAGTCTTCGTTTTTCCGCCAGAAACGCCCCAAGGCACTAAAAAAGTCCGGATTTTCACCCCCAGTACCGAATTACCCTTTGCTGGTCATCCTACCGTCGGCACAGCCTATATTTTAGCCCTAATCGGTGCTATTCCCCCCTACCAAGAAACCACGATTTATCTAGAGGAAGGAGTCGGTTTAGTACCGGTGAAAATTATCATGGAGGGAGAAAAACCGGTCTATAGTGAGTTAAAAGTGGCACAATTGCCAGAATTAGTGACGGACACTTATGCTCTCGATTATTTAGCGGCGATTCTTTCCCTAAGCGTTGCCGATTTCTTACCCGGTTATCCCCCCCGGTCTTTTTCCTGTGGTCTCCCTTTTTTATTCATCCCCGTTAAAAATCGAGACATTTTAGGGAAAATAAAACTAAATCTAACTCTCTGGTCATCATTATTAGGTCAATCCCCCGCTAATTCCCTTTTTGTCTGCTGTTTTGACCCAGAATCACCCCTATCTCGTCTCTATGGCCGAATGTTTGCCCCCGGTTTGGGAGTTATGGAAGATCCCGCCACCGGTTCGGCTGTGGCCGCTTTAGCGGGCTACCTAGGGGGGTTAGAATCTTCTAGGGAAGGGATGAATCAATGGACAATAATCCAAGGGGTGGAAATGGGCAGACCCAGCAGTTTACAATTAAAGTTCCAGAAAAACAACCGTAAAATTACGGAAGTTTCTGTGGGTGGTGCATCAGTTCTGGTCTGCCAAGGTAAGATGATAATTCCCGATGGGGAAACAAAAAGCCCTACAAAAGGGTTATTGTGATAATTATTCCCTGAAATCGGTGAGAAACAGGAAAGGATTAAAATTTTGGACTGGTATCATTTAATCGAAAATCTATATATGGAGAAGAAAAAAGCTTAATCCCGCAAAAAAGCGAGAGGATAACTCATATTCTCAGCAAAGCCTAAGATACCTCCATCTCGATGCTCATAGAGTAACTTTCCTTGACTATCAAATAAAAAAGTCCCTCCCCGTTGGGTGAGATAACTACTATCGGGGACATAGGTTGACCAATTGCCCAAAACTTGACCCATATTACGGAGTCTCAGGGTGGCTAATTCAAAAGGTCGCTGAAAACCTTGACCCCCGGCAAGATTGAATAGGGAACCCTGGAAAGGTGGTAAAGGCCGCGCTTGTATTGTTTCCTCCTCGGCAATTAATTGGGGGGCTTTGCGATCGCCACGATAACCCCGCAGCACTTCGGCCAGAGTCCCCGGACTACCCACACCCGCACACATCAAAATTAGATTTAACCAGGCATTTTGTCCGGGGGAAAATCTGGGTAATTTTAACGATAAACCCCGATACAGTCCTAATAAATTATGTAATTCAGCTTTGGGGTCAACAAAAAGCCAATCTTGCCGAAATTTCGTATATTCAGCGAATTTTAAACCTGAATTGCGATCGCCGATACCGATGGCACGAATGGTGATCCCGGCATTTTGCCAAAGGGCTGCCTCTTTTTCTAACCACCAAGCATATTCGAGACTGTCAAAATCTCCCAATTGCGGCCAAACAAGAATTAAAAGACGTTTGTAGTCGGCACAATCGCTTAAAATTGGCACTATTTGCCCATCGCTGACCCTTTGGCGTTGAATTGTTGAAAATATTTCATATATGCTGCTCATAGATAAATTTCTCCTAATAAAACCGCCTCTTTTGCCCCCGTGACTTGCGGTAAATTACCGGGGAAATTGTGCCAGCGCCAATAGGCCAAAAGGGCAAAAGCGATCGCTTCTTTAAAATCGCTATTTAATCCTACCTCATCGGTGGTCAAAAGCTTGACATTTGACCCCAAATGTGCTAGGAGTCGTTGGCGCAGGTAGGAATTACGAGCGCCACCACCGCAGAGCAGCACTTCCGCGGGCATTTCTGGCAAAAAGGTTTGATAGCTGTGGGCGATCGAAATGGCGGTTAAATCGGTTAAACTCGCCAACCAGTCGGCATCACTGAGGGAATAAGCTTGGGCATCCTCGCGCAATTGGGCTAGATAGGCGGGACTAAATAACTCTCTGCCGGTGGATTTAGGGGGATATTGTTGAAAATAAGGCTCCTGTAGCCATTTATGAACTAATTCGGAGCAGGGTTGACCCTGGGCCGACCATTGACCGTTATGGTCGTAGGTTTGTTGTCCTTGGCTCAAAAATTGTACGGCCAAATCGATGAGGACGTTGCCGGGGCCGGTATCCCAACCGAAAATTTTTTGCTGCCAATTTTCCCTTTGTCGGGGGGGTAAATAGGTTAAATTGCCAATACCGCCGATATTTTGGACGCAGCGGGCTTTAGTGGGGTGAGAAAGCAGATAAGCGTCAATTTTCGGCACTAGGGGCGCACCGTGACCAGCTTGGGCGATATCGGCAGCGCGAAAATTACTAATGGTGGGAATACTGGTGATTTTTGCGATCGCTGCTCCCCGTCCTAATTGTACCGTGTAACCGAGGCGATCGTTTTTGGGGGGTCGATGAAAAACGGTTTGACCGTGACTGCCGATTAATTGGGCTTTTGGGGCTTCTTTTTGGATATTTAAAGCGGCACGGGCGAATTCTGCGGCGATATCATCATCTAAGCTGGCTAAAGCTTCAATAGATAGCTTTTCTCCCCCACAGACTTGTAAAATTGTCTCGCGTAATCGGGGGGAATAGGGGTAGGTTTCCCCTGCTAATAACTGCACCTGTGGAGATTCCACTGTACCGCTAATCTCCACTAAAGCGGTATCGATACCATCCACCGATGTGCCACTCATTAAACCGATAACTAACAAGTTTTTTCCCCTCAAGTGTCGATTGTTGATTATTTTATCCCCCTCCGACAATAGTAACAATTTCTAATTTATCCCCCTCCTTGATTTCCGTGTTTTCCCAATACTGACGATGGAGGATTTCCCCGTTATATTCCACCGCAACTAACCGAGGATTCATGCCCAAATTTTCTAACATTTGCCCTAGTTTAGTTGCAGGTAAACAGGTTTGAGTTTTGCCGTTAATTTGCAAGGTTATTTCTGACATGGATTTGGATAAGTAGTCGTGCAAAATTAATTTCCTAGTCGAGACAGGAGACAGGAGGCAGCTTTTTTCTCCCCACACCCCACACCCCACTTCATAATTCATAATTCATAATTCCCCCTCCCTACACCCCACACCCTACACCCTACTTTAATTGGGTTAATAATTGTTGTGTCACCACATCGGGGTGCTGCGCTTCCATGATGGCCCGGACTACAGCTACCTGTTGCGCTCCTGCCTCTAAAACCTCTTTAATGTTACTACTATCAATACCACCGATCGCAAACCAGGGTAAAGGGCAATTTTCCCGCGCATAACGGACATATTCCAATCCTGCGGGGGTTTTTCCCGCTTTGGTGGGGGTGGCATAAACCGGCCCGACTCCCACATAATCGGCCTTTTCTTGGATTGCTTTGGCCATCTCTTGGGGATTAGTGGTGGACCGGCCGATAATTGCCGTCGGGCCGAGAAATTGCCGCGCTAGGGAAATCGGTACATCCTCTTGACCGAGATGAACACCATCGGCATGAATGGCCTGAGCAATATCGACGCGATCGTTCATAATAAACAAAGCATCGTAACGGTGGCATAACTCACAGAGTTTAGCAGCTTCTTCTAAACGAATGGTATCAGCGGCGGTTTTATGGCGGTACTGCACCAATTTTAAACCTGCTTTTAGGGCTAATTCGACGATTTCTAGCAGATTTTCGGCGGGAGAAGTGACTAAATAGAGGGGAGATGCTTTCAGTTTTTCCAGAGGTGGCGAGATTAATAGTTTACTCTCTAGCTGATAAACCCGATAGCGCAGCTGTTTACAGGCTATCCCTAGCTCTAGATCATAGAGTTTACCGTATTCTTCTAAAACCCTAAAAGCCTCCTGTACGCGAGCCAGATTGGCCTGCAGCAGTCCCTCGACAGTCTCCCGGATTTCTTCCCTGGGATGGCTTAAATCCCTGCCGATATCGCCGGCCGTGTCCCGATGTCGTTTAAGATCGATCGAGTGCCAACTAGCTAATTGATGGCGCATTTCTTTACATTCTTGGGCTAAATCGGGATTATCTAAGCCAAAACGACACCATTCTTCGATAATTCGCAGTCCTTCTCTGGCGCGGTCAAGGTTAGCATCGAGAATCCGTTTAATCGCCGTGGTTTCTAGTTTCATTTGCCGTCAATGTAGAGTTATTATAGCCGTTAGCCGTCAGCTAAAATATTACTATTTTTGGCCGTTGTTCGGGGAACAGTAGAGGCGGCATCAGACAACTAAAAAGAGGGATGAGAAACCCAGACCAAGGATAATTTTAAGCCGGGGGGAGATTCTTAAGCGCCCCTAGGTATTCTATTAATTGCCGATGATCCGGGTTATGTAGTGGGTACAGACGATTGTAACAGATGGTGACGAGGGCTTGCAGATCGTCCACTAAATCCTCAGCTGCAATCGATTCATGGGGTTGATTGAGGAGAATGACTTGGATATTCAAGAGACTGCACAAACCCAAAATAAAATCATGACAAAAGCGACTCACACTTTCCGCATGGGTTAAAACTAGAGATTTCACCTCACCGTGACAAATCATCTTCACTAGACGCATAAAATTAGGGCGATTGTGGCTGACTCCGTCGCCGATATCGGTGAGAATTTCAAAGGGTTGACCCTGCTGACTACAAAAGTCTTCTAACGCTTTTATCTGGGTGTCTAATTGGGGTTTTTGTTCAGGTCGATTAACACGAGCATAGCCCACAATAAATCCAGTTTCTTGTACAGATTGTAAGATATCTCCCCGTCGAAATCGGCGATGACCGCCAACGGTACGAATTGAGGCAATTTTACCCTGTTGTTCCCAGCGCCGGAGGGTTTTAATGCTAACTCCAAGCAAATCCGAGGCTTCTCGAATAGTAATGAGGGTATTCATAATATAGAACCCGGTTTTAATTAAAGAAATTTATCGAGGTAAGTTTGTCCAACTTTAGACAGTCAGTTGTCCACGTTCATAATGTTACTAGACTCCACCAGTGATTATCCATGAGTTAGGAAAATTAATCATCCCCCTTTAGATAGAGGTAGTGAAGGGGATTTTTGGTCTTTCTAAAACTTTAGTTTGTCCGGGGGTTTTGGGGTGACATTCTTATGGGACTAAAAAGACGTTGCTGTAGGGATGAATTGCCTTCGCCCTGTTTTCTCCCGTCAGGGAATTGATTCTTCTGCAACTCCAGTGTTGATCATTAAAACTGTTAAATTTTATACATTGTACCTATCTTGATTAAGTTTTGTAACAATTTGAGAGATTTTTTTTGAACTAGAGCCTGTTTATTTGTCCAATTTTCACCAAAAAGCTTGGGTATATTTGTCAACTTCTGGGTAGTTATTTTGAGAAAAAAACTGCTATAAATTGGACAAAAAAATAGATAAATGTTGCCAAAAAAAGTTTTCTAAACCACTTGTTTTTTTTTGAAAAGTTTCGCTATAGTTCTGTTAAGTCAAACAAAAAGTTATCAGCGAGCTTAACCCTTGCCTAAATTCTTTTGATGGCTATAGTACACACAATTAACGCTGGATAATTCAGTTATGATGACAACAAACAAATTAACCAAAACTTTTGCTTCTGGCTCTCTAGCCATCGGGGTTCTCGCCGGCGCGGTGCTTACCGCTACCAATGCGAGTGCCGCCAGCATGTTAACTTGGGCGCAATGGACGGGCGGAACTCCTCTTGCTGCTGGGGACAAAATAGTTAAGTACGTCTCGCACAATAACTTTGGGGCTGATCCGCTGGATGATGTTGAGCTGATGGGGATGGGCCATCATTATTATTTCATATACGATGCCACGACTGGGGGTTCCCCTGATCCCAATATTAGTTCCGGGTCTTTCACATATACAATCGAGGTGACTGACCCCAACAAGTTTATTGTCGGGGTTGACCTAGATTCAAACGTATCATCCAACTACGGGACTGTAACCGAGACATTTGTTGAGGTACCTAATGTCTTAGTTTCAGTTAACGGCTCAGCGGATCCTGCTGTCGGTTTTTACCCTATCGCCCCCAAGAAACTGTTGACCGTCACAAATACCCTAAATAATACTGGTAGCCCCACTGAAGGTCTGTTCCAATTACAAAATTCTTTCCACCAATCCGTTCCCGAACCGGGTACTATCCTCGGACTTTTGGCAGTGGGTGGTTTAGGATTGGTTTCCCGCTTCAAGAAACAAAAATAACAGTTACCAATGTCTTGCACACATTGATAACTGTGACGTTGAACAAGAATAGCTAAAGGTTAGATGCCCTATGGGGATTTCTAGCTTTTAGCTTTTTCTTATCGCGTTGATTATAACGCAGGTCTTGACCTGATTTTTGTTTTTAATCAGCTTCTGTCGGGGCGTATGGCGTCGGCCCTCCCTGCCAAGGCAATGCCTGGCGAAGGCAATTAGCCCCTAGGGTGGGAAAAATTAGAGTATTGTACAGTGTAATTCTGTGCGGCCATTTAGGGGAATTCCTCAAGGCTATATAATTAAGCTTTGGGTAATTTATCCCAGCATAATTCTTGACCGCAAAAAACTGATGTCCTCTTTACTCTCCGCTATTCCCCTCGACGCAATCGCTTATAATCCCCAGGGCTTAGTACCGGCGATCGCTCAAGACTATCTTGATGCTACAGTGTTAATGATGGCCTGGATGAATCGGGAATCCCTCGAAAAAACCCTCACCACTGGGGAAGCGTGGTATTGGAGTCGTTCTCGTCAAGAATTATGGCACAAGGGCGCTACTTCTGGCCATATCCAAAAGGTGCGTCAAATTCGCTACGATTGCGATAGTGATGCTATCTTACTGACTATTGAGCAAATCGGTGATATTGCCTGTCATACCGGCGAAAGAAGCTGTTTTCATCAAGTAAATTGGCAAAAATCACCGCCAGCGGCCGACACCCTCTCGGAATTGTTTAAGATAATTTGCGATCGCAGAGACGATCCTCATCCGGAATCCTACACCTGTAAACTTTTGGCTGGGGGAGATAACAAAATTCTCAAGAAAATCGGCGAAGAATCGGCAGAAGTGGTCATGGCCTGCAAAGATAATGATGGCGATGCTATTGCTGCAGAAGTGGCCGATCTTTTTTATCATACCCTCGTCGCCCTCGCCTATCATCAAGTCCCCCTGCGAGATGTCTATAAAAAACTGCAAGACCGGCGCCGGTAATCAGTTATCAGTTATCAGTTATCAGTTATCAGATTTGAGTTTTAAGTGTTAAGTTTCCGATTCCTGACGACCGAATATTTGTGGTTTACGACTTAGTAATTATCGGTGCCACTCCTGCGGGGATAGAAGCGGCTTTGTTGGCTGTTCACCTCAAAAAAAGGGTGGCTTTAGTGCAACAGCCTTCTAGCGGCAATTTAGAGGCATCTGAGGACATTTTTAGCAAGGGGTACAGCCAAATTATCCATCTCTATAAACTGCTCAATCATTGGCAAGAAACGACCATTTATCCCCAATGGCAACGGTTGCGGCAATGGCTAGAGGAAGTAGATAAAACTATTAATAAACATCATTCTTTAGCGAGATTAGCCACGGAAGGAATAGATGTGATCCTGGGTGGGGGGGAATTTGTCCGGCTGCCCCATTTAGGATTCGTGGTTAACGGTCGGCAATTGTTGGCTAAACACTATCTTATCGCTACTGGTTTTTATCCGCAAGTCCCGAAAATTTTCGGCTTAGATGAGGTTAATTATTTTACCGCTCAAACCCTTTGGCAAGAGCCAAATTTAGACAATTTAGGACAACATTTAGCGATTATTGGTAACAGCAGCATGGCTGTGAGTTTGTCCCAAATTCTCCGACGTTTGGGGAAAGAAATTAGCTTAATTATCGAGGATAGTTATCTACTGCCGGATATTGATCGGGAAATCTCCCATTTAGTTACTGCTATTTTAGAAGCGGAAGGAATTAAGATTTTACCCAGCTATTGTCCTAGTCAAGTGAAAGCGATCGAGGGTCAAAAATGGTTACAATTAGGCAATCGTATTATCGAAGTCGATGATCTCATTTTTGCCGGTAATTATCAAGTCAATGAACAGGGATTAAATTTGGCCGGGGTGGGAGTTAAACTAGAGGAGGGATTAATTAGGGTTAATCAGCAATTACAAACCGATAATTCCCGCATTTATGCCCTAAATTTGCTCAGAAATAATTATCCCGATCCTACTTTAAATCACCGGGCCGCTTTTGGGTTAGTCAAGCATCTGCTCACGGGAGAAAAATTTAACTTTAATCCCGAGCAAATTCCCTCATTTATTGCTTTTGATCCTGCTATTGCTTGGGTGGGTTTAACTGGAAAAGCAGCCCAGGAGAGCTATGGTGAGGATGTAAAGATGATCAAGTATCCAATTAAAAATATAGTCCCACAGCAAATCTGGGGAGAAACCACGGGATTTTGTCAATTAATCTACCGACAAGATGGTAAAATACTGGGAGCGCAAATAG
Organism: Microcystis sp. M061S2; assembly: GCF_020245605.1. NCBI lineage: Bacteria > Bacillati > Cyanobacteriota > Cyanophyceae > Chroococcales > Microcystaceae > Microcystis > Microcystis sp. M061S2. Next base: position 44,345 of record NZ_JADBUP010000058.1, read on the forward strand.
TCGGTAATCAAGCAGCAGAAATGATTAGTATTATCAGTTTAGCTTTACAAGAAAATTTAACCATACAATCCCTCAATAAAAATATTTATGCTTGGGGAAGTATGGGAGAGATTATCGGAGAAATGACGCAATTAATCCCCCCGAAAAAATCTTGGTTAACTTGGCTAAAACAATTATTTAGATAATTAGATCGAGAAGGAAGATTAAATTATGAAACCGAAGTTTATTGTCTTTGAAGGTATTGACGGATCGGGAACAAGTACCCAAGCAAAACTCTTACAAGAATATTTTTTAAAGCGAGGGGAAAAAGCAGTTTTAAGTCCGGAACCTTCCGAGGGAGTCATCGGTCGTTTGATTCGAGAAATAATGCAAACTAATCTTATTTCTATCCAAGATCAAAATAAATTTGACCGACAAATGGCCTATTTATTTGCAGCTGATCGCCATGATCACTTATATAATGATCACGATGGCGTTTTTCAACTTATTCAGCAAGAACAAACCCACGTTATCACTACTCGTTATTATTTTTCCTCCCTGGCCTACAATTGCAATAATCCCGAAGAATTTGCTTTTGTTCGGCAGTTAAATCAACATTTTCCCAATCCAGATTTAGTTATTTATATCGATGTTCTTCCCGATATTTCTCTAGCAAGAATTAAAAACAGAGCCATCACAGAAGTGTACGAAAAACAAGAAAAATTAATGAAAGTTCGTCAGATGTTTATCGAGATATTTAAAGAATATAAAGATAATTGTTTACAACTGGATGGCAGTGATACAATAGAAAACCTTCACCGAAATATTATTAATTATCTTGAACGATTAATTTAAATCCATGCTTAGTACAGAAACCACCCCTAGTTCGACAAGCTCACTAACAAAATTCACCTACCAACCCCACTATAAACCCAATCAATTAATCTGCGGTCACGGCCAAACAGCAATTATCACGGGATGGACAGTAAAACAGTCCCTTGCTAAACATTTAAATCCCGACCAATACGCGGTGATTGGTAATCTTTATAGTCCCACCAGAGGAATTAGTCCCCTGCTGAGAAACTTAATAGCAAATCCCCACGTTAGATACTTAGTTATTCTCAACGCGACTAAGGAAGATAAGAACTCCGGTAGCTGTCAATGTTTGCTAGATTTTTTTAGTCAAGGATTCCAGTTAGGAAAAAGTGACACAGGTAAAGAATGTTGGCTAATTAATTCTTCTACCACTGGATATATTGACAAAGAAATTGACCGAGAAATTCTCGAAAAATTACGTCAATCAATTCAATACCAACCAGTTAAATCCATCCCAGAAGCGATTGAAACTGTCAAAAATTATGCAGAACAATCTCCCTTACCAACTTGGGGAGAACCATTAACCTTTCCTATCTCAGAAAATCTTCCTTCTCTCCTACCCGGGACAAGATACGGTCATCGCATTGAAGGAAAAACTATTGCCGAAACTTGGGTAAAAATTCTCCAAAAGATTAAAACCACTGGCACAATTAGACCGACAGGATATGATGGTAAATGGCAAGAATTAATTGACCTAATGGCCGTTGTCACCGATGAACCCCCAGACTTTTATTTTCCTGAACCTAATTATTTGCCTATAGATAGAGCTTTTCTTACCGAATATATCGGACAAATTCTCGATGATTCTCCTATACACCAAGGAGTTAAATACACCTACGGTCAAAGATTGCGCTCTTGGTTTGGACGAGACCAAATTGAACAGGTTATTAATAAATTAATCTCAGAAATTGACGCAGCTAGTGCAGTTATGTCCCTTTGGGATGTGAAAGACCACGAAAAGGGAGGTAGTCCCTGTTTAAATCATATTTGGGTGCGAGTGGTGGAAAATGAATTGTCTCTCACCGCAATATTTAGAAGTAATGATATGTTTGCCGCTTGGCCAGCAAATGCCATGGGATTGCGTGCTTTACAGCAACATATTTGCCAAGAAATCAATCAACGCTCCCAGTATAATTTAACCTTGGGTCCATTAATTACTATTAGTCAATCGGCCCATATATACGATGATACTTGGGAGAATGTCGAACGATTAATCGCCACCCAGTACGATAAGATTGTCAATCAGCGCGACTTTTTTGACCCTAGCGGTAACTTTTTGATTTCTGTGGAAAAAGAACAAATTCTTGTCCAACAAACTACCCCCGGCAGTGGGGAAGTTGTCGCTTGTTATCAAGGCAAAAATCCCCTCAAATTAATCCGCGAGCTTGCCGCTACCAATCCCGCAATTATTCCCGAACATATCGGTTATCTGGGAATCGAGTTACAAAAGGCATACAATTGTCTCAAAAATAATCAGCTTTATATTCAAGACCAGTAGATAAGTGGGTATTATAAATTATGAATTATGAATTATGAATTGGGAATTGGGAAGTGGGGTGCATCTCATTAAAACTCAAATCTGATAACTGATTACTGATAACTGATTACTGATAACTGATTACTGATAACTGATAACTGATTACTGATTACTGATTACTGGTCTTTGTTTGCCGAACCGGCGCCGCGATATTTGAGAGATGAGGAGCGAATTGGGTTGGCCACCGTGGGATTATTGGTGATTTTAACCTCCGCACCCCGATATTTACCCCCTCGCTCCTTGACAGGAGCTTCGGCGACTGTTGGCTCGATATAGGTGGCACCACGATACTTTTTCTCGCCGGCGCTTTCCGGAGTGGGGACGGGGACATTCTTTTGCTCTTCTCGTCCTTGCCATAAAAAGGTGACGACAATCACAACTGTCAAGAGAATTAATAGCTGAATCTGCCAAGGAGCCAAAACCAGACTCAACACTAAACTAATTACCGTGGCGGCACTGGCCAGATAAGCGATCTCATCACTGGACTGCTGCCAGAAATAGGCAGCCAAGGCAGCGGTGAACAGTGGTAACAAAAACAAATAGGACATTCTGGGTACACCTTGTCATGCTAGTGAACCAATCTCCCTATATATTACCTCCCTAGCTTCGATCGGCGAAAAATATTAACTCAGCTTATACTTCATATAAGTTTTATTTTGTCAATTCTTCTTTACAATTCGTAAAAATATTGTTACATTTATTTACATGAACTAAAAGTTAAAGCAAAATAGCCAAGACAGCAAGCCGGTTCAGATTGTCTCGAAGAGTATAGGACAGAAGATGATTCCTTGAGTCCGAGACAACGGCAAAAAACTGGGCTGACTAGCTTAAAAAAGTTTTCGGGGTTTGGGTTTGCCCCATTGACAGATTTGCTTGAGTTCTCCTACATAACTTAGCGCTACCTCGGCTGGACACCGAGGTTTTTTATTTTGTTACAGCGTTTTCGACTAAGTCAAACGTAGATAAATTATGGCTATCTAAGAATTAATTGAGATTACCTACTTAATTAAAAATTAACTTCATTTTGATGTACAGAATCCAAATAAAACTTGATTACATCTTCTGGTGTACCCTGAGATTGCAACTGGCCTTTATTCAGCCAAATTGCTTGGTCACAGGACTCTTGAATTAAAGTCAAATCGTGGGAAACTACTAAAATAGTAGCGTTAGAATTCCAGAATTTTTTTAAACGTCGTTTACACTTATTTTTAAAACTTTCATCCCCGACGGAAAGGACTTCATCAAGAATAAGAATATCGGGGTGAACCTCCGTGGCGATCGCAAATCCTAAACGAGCCACCATCCCGGAAGAAAGAGATTTCACCGGCGCTCCCATATATTCTTCTAACTCAGCAAAGTCAAGGATGTCTTTGGTTTTTTCCTTCATTTCCTGACGAGAAAATCCCAGCATTACCCCATAGAGAATAATATTATCTTTTACCGGTAAATCTGGATCAAAACCCGCTCCTAATTCAATTAGAGAGGCAATTTGTCCCCTGACTCTCACCTGTCCTTTTGTCGGTTCCAGAATACCACAAATGACTTTTAAGAGAGTAGATTTTCCTGCGCCATTAGCTCCAATGATACCTAATTTTGCTCCAGAATTAATGACTAAATCTATATCATCTAGAACTAATTTTTTGGCCGGTTGACGATATTTACCTTCAAGAATAGAGAAGATTGTCCTTTTTAGATCGTAGGAGAATTCTTCTTGAGTACGTCTTTGGAGAGACACTTGATCGAGTCGAATTACTTCTGTCATTTATAATAAATCCATAAATAAATGTCGCCAGAGTCGGAAGCAAGTCCAACCAATTCCTAAGATGATGATCCCACCGAGTAGAGATTGAAAAATCAAACTAAAATCCGGTAATCCGGGGGAAAGGGACAATTGGCGAATGCTTTCGATTACCGGTAATAATGGGTTTAATAGGAGGAATGGTTGTACGGAAGGAGGAATAATTTCTGGGGGATAGAAAATCGGGCTGCTAATCCAAGCGACAAAACAAACAATTTCGTAAAAATAGGGTAAGTCTCTGAAGAAAACGTAGAGGGTACTGATAAAGAAACCCACTCCCGTGCAAACCAGAGAAAGACCGATCACGGGAAAAATCAGAGCAATTACATTAAGTAAACTTTGAGATTTCCAGAGAGTTACTATAGCCAAAAGGGGAAAGATACTAATAGCAAATTGAAAAATATTTGCCACTACCATGGAAACGGGAAAAATGCTAACCGGCAGACGAATTTTATTTAGAATACTGCCATTACCAACGATACTAGGTAAAGCTTGGTTAGTGGAAGCATTAAAAAAATTTATTACTACTAAACCAGTGAAAGCCGCTAGGACATAGTTAACTATAGAATTATCAAAATAAGAGGCGAAAACCGTGCCGAAAATTGCCGTGTATAGTGCAGTCATAATCAGGGGATTTAACAAGGACCAGTAAACCCCCAGAAAAGAACCCCGATAGCGTCCCTTGAGATTACGTTCCACTAAAACACTAAGCAACTCGTAATATCGCCGCGCTGTTGACCATCTAGTTTTTGTCTGGAGATCGGTCATAGGGATAATTGTCATCTCGTCAGTATTCAGTGCTCTATTCTAAACGATTACCGTCAATTTTGTCTATCGAGCGAAAGGGGACTCTAGTTTTTATCCAGTTCCCGACGACTTTCCCTCTCGGGAAAAAGTTCCCTCCCTGGGCCATTTATCTGACCCAAGAAGCTTAAAAACCGCTAAAAACTTCTTTTTTTAGGGTTGAACTCGGTTTTTAGGGATAGCCTCAGCTAATTGACCTAGACTCTAGCAGGTTTGCCAATAAAATAGACATCAGATAAGCTGTTCGTAATTTAAATTGCTTGTTGAGACGAGGCAAGAGGCAAGAGGCAAAAGACAACAGTAAAGCGATTGGGGGAGGTTCGGATAATCTAAGAATAAGCGGTTTAAATGCGTCTTAGCTTAAAAGTCAAGAAATGCCGATTTAAACACAGCTAATCTCAGAAAAACCAGAGTCAAAAACCGATAACTGAACAACTTCCTAACAGCCAAACCAAGAATTTAATCTAATTGATGTCCCGTGAGTTCCACAAAGATATCTTCGAGGTTGGAAGGGCGACACATTACTCCAGTTTTATCGCTCAAAGTGTCGAGATAGGCATTGGCATCAGCCACGGTGGGGAAGAATTTATAATCGATTTTATCGCCAACTTGTTTGATAACTAAGCCCTCGCCATACTTAGTGCGAAAATCCGTTAGAGTTCCTAATTCGATTAATTTGCCCGCGTCCATAATGCCAATTCTGCCTGGGTTTCCCGTGGCGTTATCCTGACAGAGAAATTCCACTTCTTCCATGTAGTGAGTGGTTAATAAAATTGTCATTCCTTGCCGGTTTAAATCGCGAATTACTTCCCACAAACGACGACGATTTTGGGGGTCTAAACCGACAGTCGGTTCATCGAGAAAGAGTATTTTTGGTTCGTGAAGAAGAGCGCGAGCAATCTGTAAACGTCGTTTCATCCCTCCGGAAAGAGTTTTGGCAAGGGCAGATTTTCGATCGCTTAAACTGACATAATCTAAATAGCGATCGATTAATTCCTGTCTCTGGGGATTGGGGATATGGTGCATCCGGCCGTGAAATTCCATATTTTCCCAGACGGTTAATTCCCCATCAACGCTAATCTGTTGCAAGACTACCCCTATATTTCTTTTCACCTGATCGCGGTATTTTTTCACATCATACCCCGCCACTGCGATTTCTCCTTGACTTGCTTCGGTTAGGGTGATAATCATGCGGATTGTCGTCGATTTTCCCGCACCGTTGGGACCGAGTAAACCAAAGATTTCCCCTTTTTCGATGGCAAAGGAAAGCTCGTTAACTACTGGGAGATTGTTATAGATTTTAGAAACGCGATCGAGAGCAATAGCGGCGGTCATAGTTACAAAAGTTAATATTCCAGCTATGGATTAGTGTAACCGAATTAGCCCAACTCGACTCCGATTTTATCTTTCCCTCCCGCACTCACCATATCGACTTTGGTTTGAGATCCTGACAATCAGATTAGAATACGGATAAAAAATTTTGACTTTGCTGGTATCAGATGCGAGTTTTGCTGCCGATTCTCTGTTTATGTCTAGGAATAGGGGAATTTTTGCTCAATCCCCCGATTAGTCTGGGGAATTCCCTTCCCGCAACCACGGTAACTCGAACGGAAACTCGTTTGCTGCTAAATTTAAAAAAAAGACGAGTTTTTGTTTACCAAGGACAGAAAATAATCGCTTCTTACCCAGTGGCGATCGGTCGTCGGGGTTGGGAAACCCCGACGGGACAATTTAGGGTGATTCAGATGGTGCGGGAACCAGTCTGGCAACATCCTTTCACCGGGCAACTGGTGCCATCGGGAAAAAACAACCCTTTAGGGGCGCGTTGGATCGGATTTTGGACCGATGGCGCGAATTTTATCGGTTTTCACGGTACACCCCAAGAAAATCTCATCGGCCGGGCCGTCTCCCACGGTTGCGTTAGGATGCGCGATCGAGATATAAAGGCTTTATTTGAAAAGGTACAAATCGGCACTTCAGTGATAGTAATCGCTCAATAAGTAGGGTCTGCTGAAAAAGTTTGTTGGTGAGGTTAGGAGTCGGTCGTCGGTCGTCAGTCCTGATGAAAAAATTTTCACCCCCACAGATGAAAGAGGTTTCCTTCCCTACACCCCACACCCCACACCCTACACCCTCTTTCAAGTCAGGCGTAATTTAGATAGTCAACAGTTTAAAATGAGAGAAACTAAGCCAAGAGGATAAGCGGTGAATATTATTGAACTAATCGGGATCGTGGCGGGAATATTAACCACTGTCTCCTTTTTACCCCAAGTGATTAAAACTTGGCGTTATCGTTCGGCTAAGGACTTGTCCCTAACTATGTTTATTTGCTTTTGTCTGGGGGTTTTTCTTTGGCTAATCTACGGGATTTATGTGAGCAGCAAACCGATTATCGTCGCTAATTTTGTTACTTTTATCTTAGCGGGGACAATTCTCTATTTTAAGATTAAATATGATTAAAATAACTGACAATCCCCTGCGTCCCTATTGGCTCAGGTCATGACAATTTTACAATTTATCCCCACATCTAGGGGCGCGGATAGGATTTTTAGGTTAATTTATTGTTAAGATGATCATCTTTGACCATTGAGACCAAATTTGGGGTCAAGAAACATGAGCGATCGCATCGAGTGGATTAATGCCCTATCAACCCGTCCCTCCCTAGAAGCGGCGGTGACGGAGGTAGTGGAAAAAGTGACAGATAAGTTAGTTGGATCGGCAGATTTAGCCATAATTTTTATTTCTTCTGCCTATGCCAGCGACTATCCCCGTTTAGTTCCCTTAATCTTGGATAAACTCCCCGTTCCTGTGCTGATCGGCTGCGGTGGGGCGGGGATTGTCGGCATGGGTGAGAGGGAAAAAGCGCGAGAAATCGAAGCGAGTCCAGCTTTAAGTCTCACCGTCGCCCATTTGCCCGATGTGGAAGTGCAGCCCTTCTATATCGAAGCGGCGGAAATGCCCGATCTCGACAGTTCCCCCTCTAGTTGGACAGAATTATTAGGGGTAGAAGCGGCTAAAAATCCCCAATTTATCCTTTTAGCCGATCCTTTTTCCAGTCGCATCAATGATCTGTTAGAGGGTTTGGATTTTGCCTACCCCGGTTCGGCCAAAATCGGCGGTTTAGTCAGTGGTGGCATGATTGAACGTTCTGGGGGTCTATTCTACCACGATCAACAAAAACCGCGTAATAGCTATCTCTATCGTCAGGGAACCGTAGGAATCGCCCTTTCTGGCCATATTATCGTCGAAACTATCGTCGCCCAGGGTTGTCGTCCCATCGGACCGATTTATCAGGTGAGTGAGGGAGAACGCAATATTATCATCTCCATGACCGGTAAAGGGGCCGATGGGACTCCGCAACCACCTTTAAATCTACTGCGGGATTTAATTGCCTCCTTGAGGGAAAAAGACCGTGAATTAGCGCAACACTCCCTTTTTATCGGTATTGCTAGGGATGAGTTTAAAATGCAGTTGCGGCCCGGGGATTTCTTAATTCGCAATCTTTTGGGAGTAGATCCTCGCCAAGGTGCGATCGCAATTGGCGATCGAGTTCGTCCGGGGCAGCGGGTACAATTTCACCTGCGCGATGCCGAGACTTCCGCCCTAGATTTAGAATTACTTTTGCAAGCTTTTCCCCAAGAAAAACTCGCTAGTTCAGAGGTACTAGGTGCTTTAATCTTTTCCTGTCTCGGTCGCGGGGAAAATCTCTACGAACAACCGGACTTTGATTCGGGTCTTTTTCAGCGTTATTTCGCCAATGTTCCCCTCGCCGGTTTCTTTTGCAACGGAGAAATCGGGCCGGTGGCCGGTCGCACTTTTTTACACGGTTATACCTCGGCTTTTGCCCTCTTTCGTCAGGGAATTTAACGCTATACTAAATAGCTAGTACACTAGGGAGTAGAACGATGGTAAAAGCGATATCTTTCTCTGACTCGGAGATTATCTATCCCGATAGTGACGGTAAACCGATGGCCGATAATACCAAACAATTTCGCTGGATTGTGACGATTAAGGAAAATCTCGAATGTTTATTCGCAGAGAATGACCATGTGTTTATCGCCGGCGATCTGTTGTGGTATCCCGTCGAGGGGGATAATAAAACCTGTCAAGCGCCGGATGCTATGGTGGTGTTTGGCAGACCCAAGGGCGATCGAGGTTCCTATAAGCAATGGTTAGAGAACCAGATTGCGCCGCAGGTAGTCTTTGAAATTCTCTCTCCGGGCAACACTAAAGCGGAAATGCGCCGAAAATGGCAATTTTATCAGCGTTTTGGCGTAGAAGAATATTATCTCTACGATCCCGATGCTAATTATCTACAGGGTTGGTGGCGCAGGGGTGATCAATTGGAGATGATTCCCGCGCTCGATAATTGGCAGAGTCCGCTTCTACAGATTCGTTTTCAACTGGAGAGTCCCCAGTTAGCTATTTTTTATCCCGATGGCTCCCGGTTTTTGACCACCCTAGAAATCAAGCAAAAGGCTGAATTAGCCGAACAGCAAGCCCAACAGGAACGCCAACGGGCCGAATTGGCTGAGGCAAAATTAGCCCGCATAGAGGCGCAATTACGGGCAATGGGGATTAATCTAGAGGAAAGCTAACGAGAGGCCGGAAGGACGGGATTTAACCACTGGAGAATCTCATCTTTGAGACGGGAATTATCCCGGGCAAGTCCCTGTTTTAACCATTGGCCGATCGCATCGAGGGGAGTAAATACTTCTCCGGTTTGCCAACTGACATCTTGACTCAAGGGAGTGAGATGATTGCCCGGGAGAGTTCGCAGGGTAATTAAATCATTAAAGCGTTTTTTTAGCAGGGGATTTAATACCAGAGATTGATCGATCGTGTCGTCTTGAAAACGGATTAAAAGATTGCGACGAATGGCATAATCTTGGAAAATTAACTCGTTTGTTTCTTCGGGGGAAGGGGTAAATTCGAGGTTAAAAGTGGTGTCAATTTGCAAAGGTTCGATAAAGGGAATAGCTCGACGAATGGGATAATTATTAAAGGAAATGAGGATATTTCCCGCCCGTTCCACTTCGTAGAGACTACCGATTAATAAATGTAGTTTACACCCCATACTGTGACCCAATCCGTAGATGGGGAGATAACCTTGGGACAGACTATGATTCCAGCGCAGACGTTCAATAATATTATCAAAACGGTTTAAAACTGTGCGGGCGATCGATTTGTGATCGAGGGTATTAACAAAGGGAGTCGCAACAATAGCGTATCCTGAATTGCCAAGACTTTCTAATAACCAACGATAGGTAATATTCGGGGCCGCCGCTACAAATGCCCCACCTAAAAAGTGAATGATACCCCGGGGACGACGAGGGAGAAAAACCCAATTACCTGCTATTTCTTGCCAATTCATAATTAGTTATCAGTTAATTAATAACTTAGTCACTCACTAAATAAATACCACTTCATATTATACTAAATCTTGTTTAAAAGGGATAGGAGATTAGCCAGAGATTAGCACGGCCCGATAAGAATAACTGCTTACCCAAGTTATAAAAAATCGGTAGGAATAGTTCTAGTCCAGTTTTTTCTTAATAAAAGCCACTAATTGAGACATTTGTTTCTTGATAGTTTCCATTTCTGTTTGCATTTGGGCAATTTGGGCATGGAGAGTCTGAATATCGGTGCTATAATCCCCGGTGAGTTCCTCTAGTTTCGGGCTAGAAACTGTTGGTTTGGGAGAATACTGTTTTGCCTTGGCTATCGCTTCTTTAATCGCTTGTAGCAATTGTTTTTGGTCGAAAGGCTTCTCAATAAAGGCAAAATGCTGGAAAGGTTCGGGGATTTTCTCTACTACCTCCTCTTTCCGTCCCGACATTAACACTAGGGGGATACTTTTGAGATTATCTTCGCTTTGAATTTGCTGAAACACCTCCCAACCGCTCATTTTTGGGAGAAGGAAGTCCAAAATAATCAAATTCGGGTTTTCAGTACGGATGAGATTATAGCCCTCTAATCCGTCTTTAGCTTCGAGAAATTCAAAGTTACCCTCTGGTAACATATCGCGAACGCGCATCCTAATCACTTTACTGTCATCGATAACGAGAATTTTATGATTTGACACGATAGACACCTGAGAAAAGAGACAATGGATAAACTCGATGATTCGAGGGGATATTGGCGAAAACTTTCGGCATAGGCATTGAGAATTCCCAAAAAACCCTTAGAAACTAAGATACACCATAAAGAAAAAACCTCGGTTAATGTCCGAGGCTGCTGTTGTAGGAGAACTCAATGCAAAACAAAAGGAAGATACCAAAACCAAAGAGGTTTTTATCGGTAAATCACCTTTGTTGTCCTATTGTAACCCCTGTTTAAGCGTATCGGGATGAAGTAGCACTTTTTAGGGCTAAATAACCTAAACTGAGACATAAAAGCGCATTTACGCCCAAAAATGCCTGAGCGATCGTACCAGAACCTAACCAGATCAGAGTAGGATGGATAACAGCACTGATACCTAAAGTCACCGCCATGGCTAAAGTTACCCCCACTGCTAACCATTTGGCTTGGGGATGACTCAAAAGCAGAGCAATCAGGACAAAGGGCAGGATAACACTAGCAAAAAGCGGATTAAGGGCAGAACTTCCCTGAATAACACCTCCTAGGTCGGAAAGAGAACTCCCCATCACTCGGAAAGGCCATTGGGGTAAATCGAAGATATAAAGACCTCTGAGGAAAAATAAGCCAGAACTGCCAAAAATTAGACCAGCATTCAAAAATCCGTTCCAGGAGAAGGGAAAATAACTTCTCAGCCACCAAGCAAGCAGATAAGAACCCAAAACCATAGCCATTTTGGGTAAAACTGCCACCGCACCGCCATCAATCCAGAAACGGGGATTGAGATAACCGTTATCGCGCAACCAACGCCAAAAATCCCGGAAAGTAATCTGTCCTTTCAGGGCCAATTGTAGGGCATTGCCCGCGTCTAATTGTCCGGCCCCAAAATGATTAAAGGGATCATCATTGATCTTACGGGCCGACTGTTGCAAAACCTCTAAAACTGCATTGGGTTCTTTAATTCCCGCAGCCTTGATTAAAGCTACCACGCCGGCAACGTGAGGGGCTGCCATGCTGGTTCCCTGAAAACCGAGGAACGCCGGTTCCCCTCCCTTAGCCGGATCGATGGTTTCTTGGATAATTTTACCCGTATCGGAGCCGCCTGGGGCAGCAATATCGATTCCGGCCCCGAAATTAGAATAGGGGGCTTTATTTCCGGAGGCATCTACCGCAGAAACGCCGATAACGTGCGGAAAACGGGCGGGATAGGCGGCGGAATTATCATCGGCATTACCGGCAGCGGCGACGATTACCACACCTTTACTATAGGCATATTCGATCGCCTCTTTCATTACTTGGGTTTCGCCTCCACCCCCTAAACTCATATTGATGACATCGGCTTTATTATCGACGGCAAAACGGATCGCTTCGGCAATATCTCCCACGGTTCCCCCACCCGTCCCGGAAAGCACCTTGAGGGGCATAATTTTGGCTTTGTAGGCGATGCCGGCCACCCCGTAGTTATTATTGGTCGATTGGGCAATTGTTCCCGCTACATGGGTTCCGTGACCGTTATCGTCCTCGGCATTGCCGCGATCGTTGACGAAGTCGTAGCCTTCGACAAACTCGGTTTCTCGCAGATCGGGAACTATTAATACACCTGTATCAATAACGGCGACGGTGATCCCTTCACCGTGATTTTCTTCCCAAGCGCGTTCGATGTTAATTCCCCTTAGGTTCCACTGTTTGCTATAGTCGGGGTCGTTGGGGGCGATAAAAGCATGATAAATATAATCGGCTTCGATCGATTCGGTGTATTTTTTTAGGTCGGAATTGCGGAGAGTTTTCAGGAGTTTGCTATCTCCATCAACAGTGTAAAGATGTTCATCAATGGAAAAGATACTATTTAAACTGGTGGGTTTTCCCGCTTTTTTGTTGATAGCATTTAACTGCTCATCGAGGACGCTGACGGGTATATCGTCTTTAAAGTCGATTAAAATTGATTGATATTCGCCCCGATTTGCTAATCCGGTAAAGTTAAAAATAGCAAATCCTAGACCGATAATAAATAGGGTTAACAATAAAATTTTTTTCATAGATTTCCTAAGAATTGATCATTACCAGCTAAGGTTTTTGTAGTTTTGATGAGAAAAGCTTATCGAAGTTCCCCTATTTTTGTCTCGGTTAAAGATAGAACTAACCGGTTACAAAAAAGTCACCTGTTGTTTATTTTAAGCTCGATCGCCGATCGCTGTTAATTCCCGACTGGCAAAAATAGCTTCGTAGTGGCGATAATGTTTAAATTCCAGGAGATTATAGAAAGGATCCTCCAGGAAAAAGGTTTTATGTTCGGTTATCTCCCCAGTAAAGCGAGTTTTTGGTTCGAGATAAAATTTTAGTTGATTGACTCGTGCTTTTTCGAGAAGATTGTCCCAATCGCTGGCATCCGGCAGAATTAGACCAAAATGGCGAGGATAAATGCTATTTTGGGGAGTAAGAGGCATTTCGGTGACGTGAGCGACTACCTGATGACCATAGAAATTTAAGATAATCGCTTTCTCGGTTTCCCTTCCCGCTAAACAACCTAAACCATCACAGTAAAAGCTTTTAGCGGTGGACACATTGGTAATCGGAATAGCGAGATGAAAAATTGCAGGTTGATTCATGGCGATCGAGTTTATCCGCATTCTACTAGGTTCCATTGTAGCGATCGAGGGGCAACTGTTACAGGAATTTTTTCTTGAAATTGGCCATTACCTAGGATTGGCCGAATAAATCTCAAGACATCAAAAAGTGCTGGCCTTTGCAGTAATCGGGTGGGGAAATTTTAGGCACTTTTTCCCTGAAAATTAGGTAATTGACCACCTCAAAATCGGTAAAACCCCACACCCCACACCCTACCTAAAGACTTTGTGCGATTCTAAAACCAGCGTGTTGATAAAAATTCCGGCGAAACCAATTGCGATAGTAGGGTAGGATTTCTGTACCGTTAGTCACCCAAGCTCCTCCTAACATCATTTTATGTTGACTATTAAAAAAAGGAGTGGAATTGTCAGCATAGAGGTAATGGGGTTGAAAGTCAGTTAAGGGATTAAAATCATCTTCTAGCCATTCCCAGACGTTACCGCGTAAATCATAAATTTCTGATTTATTACCAGCATTTTTTAACATTCCCACGGGAGTGGGAGAACAGAATTTTAAATTGAGGTTATAGTCATCAAAGTTATCGTTTTCTAGGCTATAACATCGATTTTTTTGATTGCCATAGGTGACTAAATTCCACTCAGCTTCCGTCATTAAACGTATTCCTTGACCTTGAAAACGAGAGTAAGCGATCGCTTCATAATAGTTAACTTCTACTGGCCAATCCAGAGGTAAATCGAGAACATCAAACATGGCTCGATATTGATAATTTCCTCCCTCATCTACCAGCCAAAATTTAGGATACTTGACTTGATAATGATTTTTCCATTGCCAAGCTTCCTCATCCCAATAACTGGGATTTTCGTAGCCACCATTATGGACAAATTCTTTAAATTCTCCGTTGGTAATCATATATTTACTCACCAGAAAATTGTTAACTTGAATTTGACGATAACCATACTCGTTGTCCCAACCATAAACAGGAGAATCCTGGGGTTTACCAATTTCTACTATTCCCCCAGAAACCTCCACCATTTGATTAGGATAAGCTTGACCAAAAGAAGGGGCATAATGCCAACCTTGAGGACGTTGTAGACAATCTAAGGGCAGTTGTCTGAGTAACATTGAAGATGTTTCAAAGTGAACACGCTGATGCTCAATTCCCATCATTAATGCCCAGAGAGAATGCTGCGGATGAATAGGAAGATTAAGGGGTACATTTTTAATTATTTCGACCACAATTTCATAGACTTGTTGACGATATTCCCAAACCTTCGCCACCCCGGGCCACTGAATATGGGCGATAGCGGAGTTTAATTCTTCAGAAGTTGCCGGATCTACTCCCACTCCAAACAATAATTCATAGTCAGGATTAGGGCTGTTTTTTAATAGGTTAACTATCTGCAATTTATTTAGATAAAAAGCGGCAGCATGACCTAAATAAAAGATGAGGGGATTTCTTAAATCGTCAGGGTTACAATAAAAAGCTTCTTCTTTGATGATGCTTTTTAACAGCATATCTTCTAATTGCCAAGCATTTTCAAAATAGTCCAGTATATTTTCTCGACTACAGTTACTTAGAGAGATAGGAGCCTGTGCTTGAATCTTTTCCATGTTTTTGTGCCTCTATTACTGATGATAATTTTTTCGTTAATTACAGGGATAACTGACAGAGAATTAACCCAAATAAATTTTCAGGATCGGTGAAAACATTGAGCGGTTTTAATCCCTTTGACTCTAGGTCTTTTTGCATAGTTTCTAGGTTGAATTTACGCGAAATTTCCGTTAAAATACTTTCCGACGCTTGAAAATTAACTGTTAAGTCGAGTTTTTTGAGATGAACCTGGTGAGTTTTTTGACAAATTAAATACATTTCAATTTGAGATTGCTCTTGATTATAGATAGCTTGATGACTAAATAAATCAAGATTAAAATCAGCTTGAAAACGCCAATTTAAATGGGAAAGCATATTTAAATTAAAAGCGGCCGTCACCCCTTGAGCATCATTATAAGCTGCTTCTAAAATTGCCACCGGTTTTTGCAGATCAATCCCTAATAAAAAATAATCTCCAGCTTTTAGGACAGTGGCAATTTTTTCTAAGAATTTATCACATTCAGCCGCAGAAAAATTACCGATAGAACTTCCCAAGAAAAAAATCATTCTGGTATTATCGGAAGCATTTTGATAATAAGCTAAGGCCTGTTCATAGGTTCCAATTAACCCCTGAATGGGTAAATTAGGATATTCTTTTTGTAATTCTATGGCACTAGCTTTGAGAATAGTTTCACTAACATCGATAGGTACATATTTAGAGGATTTTTGCTGTTGATAATAAGCGTCCAATAACAGACGAGTTTTAGTGGAACTACCACTACCTAATTCGATCAATTCGCAGGCTCCTGTATAAGCGACAATTTCTTGAGCATATTCTTGGAGAATAGCCGCTTCTGTCCTAGTGGGATAGTATTCTGGCAATTGACAGATTGCTTCAAAAAGTTGCGAACCTTGCCGATCATAAAAATATTTAGATGGTAAACTTTTGGGGGTTTTAGTTAATCCTTCAATCACATCTTTGCCATCATCTCTAACTATATTTTGTCCCGTAGCAGCGGTGGCTAAATACTCAATTTGTAACAGTTCTTGGTTAGATTGTTTAAGTTGCATAGATTCTCCAGATTATTTTCCAGTTTTTTGATTGTTCTCGATCGATACCGAGGATGAAATCCACTTTGACAGCTTGAATACTGGCAGAGATTATCATTCCCTGGTAATCTTACCACTAAAATGCCGCAAAATTTCTCTCTTGTCTAGATAGACAAAGTTTCTGGATACTCAATAAAAGCTGTTAAATTGATTGCCAGTAAGCTGATGCTATTCAAGTAAAATTACTGGTTTAATTAATCAGTAAAGACTGCATTTCCTCTAAAGTAAGATTTTCTTGAATATAGCGAGGATTAAGGGGATGATAGGGACTAGCAAGACGATCTATCTTAATAATTGTCGCGATTTCAGGAATGAGCGGAATATCGGGATCGTAGGGGGTGCTGCGGGTAAGGGAACTAGAAAAACCCTTAAAAATAGAGATTTCTTCTTCCTCCCCATCCACAGCAATAGTCACCAATAAAACCTCCTGGGGATTTTTGAGGGTATATTGTTCGAGTTGTTGACCAATATTCATAGAAAAATGGCTAATCATCGATAGCTAAAAACTTACTGTTGTAAAGCTGAACGTCCCTGTTTGCCAAGGCGAATAAGAAGAAAATGGGCAAAATAGAGAGTATAAAAAGAGAGACCAACTAAACCAAAAAAGCCCAAAACATTAGCAGTAGCTTCTGAATGAAAAATCTCGCGAAACTGCCAGGGTGCTTCCTGCCAAACCTGACAATAGGGAGAATTTAGCAATTCCCCTGACATAGCACAGGAAAGAAAAGGTAAGGTAGAAATTGCACCCAAAGGAGAATAGATAGTTACTGCCCAACGCCAAGCAGTAGTGACAAATTTAATCGGACTAGCGGGTAAATCTTTAATTTCATCGTTAATATCCACCCAAAACCAGAGAGAAATCGGGATTAAAATCTTAGCTAAAAAACTGGTGACAAAACCAATCGGCCAGGAAGCGATCATTAAATATACGGTAATTAACAAAAGACTAGCCACTCGCCAATAGATAATCAACAATTTTTGTAATGATTCGATTTTTGCAAATAAAGACCAAATCAACAAAACTGCCGGAATAATCACCGTAAATAGGACGGCTAAACGATAATCTATCCAAACGAGAGGACGAAACCAAAGTTGATTCATAAACTATTCAGACATAATTACACTGTCAACATTTTACTGTCTTCGGACGCAGCAGCTAAAATCGGCCACAGCTTGACCAACAAACAAAAAAACGAGGGGCGATCTCTTTATAGCTGAGATCGCCCTAAAGCTAGGATTCTACTGTGAGGAGAGAAAAAACCGCTGCCCGACTCCATTAATCGTCATAAACGCGACACTCGGCGGCATCGGGATTATCATCACAATACTTTTCGAAGTAGGTTTTTTGGGGGTGGTCTTGACGTTGGTGAGCTGCTTCTGCTTGTAATTCTTCCACCGCATCCCAAGCGGCGGCGCATTCGCCGGAGGTGGCACCTTCCGTACTACAGACGGTTCTGGCGTTTTCTAGCTCTTCTTGAATTTTATCTTGGATATTGCTCATGATTCCTCTGGAATTGATCTATTGACACTCTAACAATTATACAGTCACGTTCTCAAACCACAGGATCGGTTATCGCACTCGATCGCCCTTCCTGTGCTATTGAGCCGATCCTAGCGCAATTGTTGGGGAATTTAAGATCAAGATTTCCTGACTAGGCCAATTTTTAGCCCAGATTTCGCACTGGAGAAACGCCACAGGGATTTCTCCCCAGGATAGACAGCGAGCAGAAGCATATATCGACTTATTTAGGCCGTCTTACCAGTCTCGATGCTCCCTTAGACAGGGTGGCGCAGATCGAATAAGTTATTCTAGGGACTAGGGGAAAAAGACTGTTTTGCTGGCAATAGTCAGCATTCCTGTCACCAAAATGCCGACAATGCTAAGGAATCCAATGGTGGTAATGTTGACTCGTGCGTTGAGATCGTCAACCCGCTTTTCTAGTCGCGTAACTTTGGCATCTAAGGCCTTAATATCCCCTTTAATTTCTCCTAAACTGTTTTCGAGCGCTTTCTGTCCATTTTCTAGGTTTGTCAGTCGGGACTCGATCGCTGTCAGTCGGGATTCGATCGCCTTCTGTCCGCTAACGATTAAATCTTCTAACCTTTTCAGATCATTCTCGGTAACTGCTGTCATCAGTGACAATCCTCTTAAAGTTGAATTTTTCCCAGTCTCCTATCAATACTCTATCAATATTTTCTCGGTCGAGCATTTCTACTCTAGAATAAAAGATATTGCAATCCCTGTTAGGGAATTTATTAGAAACTTGAGGTATGTAAATGTGACATAATCACAGTTTCGCATTTAACCTTCATAAGATGGAATATGAATATCATTGACGCTTTAAATCTCAAAAACCCCCAAGATTACCCTTCTAGAGAAGCTTATCAGCAAGACGTTGTCAAAGCGGTACAGGTCTTAATGCGTTTAGGTATTATGGATAGTCCCTCGGCCGATTTAACCGCTTCCCTAGACTCTATCCTTGAGAAATTACAAGAGGATGAACTGGCTATCTACGGTAGAAAACGCAGTAAACAAGAAATTATCGCCGATTTAAAGCAAGTTAATAGTGAAATTGCCGAACTCGATCGAGAAATAGCCGACTTAGAATGGCAAATTGCCCTCAAAAAAGCTGAAATATCTGTTAATGAGGCATCTTAGGTTTTTATCTTGATTCTGGTTCGGTTTCTCCAAACTGAGCGCAATAATCATCCGCACTAATAAACTTGATCGTGAGTCCCAATTGACTCTAAAAGAATTGCCTGTTTCTGCTCATATTCAACGAATTTAAAGACAATTCTTAAATCATAGCCCACACTACAAGCATAAGAGTCTTTAAGCTCCCCTTTTAATTTGTGTGTTCTTAATCGAGGTTGAAATGGATCTACGGATAATAAAGCTAAAGTTTCTTGGATATTTTGAACTAAAAAAGCCTGTTTTTTCACAACTTTTCGAGCATTTCTAATAAATATATTCGAGCGTAATAAAACAAAATTCACGAAAGGATTTCCTCCATGATTTGTTCAGGTGTCAGGGGTTGACATTGACCTTGTGCAAATTCTTGTTGAGCTTCTTGAACATCTCTAAACAACTCTGTTCTTTTTTGATCTCGAAGACGATTCTGTAAAATATGAATGAGATTTTCTTGATCTTCAAGGGGAAGTCGCTCGGCTGCTTCTAAAATCTCTGCAAAGGTTGTTTGTATTGCCATTTTCTTAAGGGGCGATCGCTTAAACTATCTAGAATTTACAATCAAGGCTAAAAATGATGTTGGGTTTCGTTCCGAGTACCCCACCTAACAGATTGGTGATCGCACTAAGTTAAATTAGGTCGAGGTCTATTGGATTGATTGCTCAACTTCAACAATATCAAAATCTGGAGCCACATAATAATTTATGTATCCAGGCTTAACATCAAACCAAACAGATAAAGTTAAAATTTGTTTCCCATTGGGAGAAATAAAGGTAGCACTACATAATCTGTTTCCACAAATAATTTCTGGCCAACCTGGTACATAATCTGGAACAACACTTGGTTTTGGCTTCCAACCTAAATTGAGGATTTCTTGACGATACTCACCATAGGGAGATAAACCCTTAGTGGGAACTAGCTGTGCCTTAACCGCCTCTCCCCACAAGAAAACCCCAAAAAATAATATCCCGATATTTAACTTGATACTCATTATCCTTATTCAGCGAGAGTTACCGCATAACCATTTATTATATCGACATTTTTTGTCTAGTCAACCCAGAGGACAAAAAAACAGAAACTTGACCTGTATTCACCAGGTAAAGAATGTTATCTAGAAACATTCCCGACATTTCCGAAAATTGCCAAGGGTTGCTGATTTTTTTCTTAACCACAAAGACACAAAGGACACAAAGAGAGAGAGTAAGATATTTTCACTACTCTAAGAGCGCCAAGAGAGCCGAATCATCTAAGGACTAATATGAATTTGACTGAGAATATAACGCAAGCGATCATAATCATCTTTAAGTAAAACACTTAACTGTCTGCCTACATTCACTAACCATTGTCGATCAGCTTGACGCAATTGATACATCTGACGGATAGAAGCAGCTGCCAAAGCTTCCACGGGAGTATTTTTGACCTGTAATAAAATTCGTAAAAAGTCTAATTGTTCACTAAAATAAACCACTTCTAACGACTCACATTGATAAACTGCCTGATGAATTTGTGGAGGCCGGGGAGGAATATATTGATAGATATAACCTCGCCCGGCACCATTGCCATTAAATTGTCCAGGCAGGGTTTCAAAACCGACAATAGTTGCCCGAAATTCCGTTTTTAACATAGCGAAAATTTGCGGCTGTTGTTCCCGCAATTCAGCCAAAGATAACCCCAAAGCTCTAGCGCGATGTACCGAATCGATGGGTGCAGTGGTGGCAAAGGTGACAATCCCAAAAATCTTATTACCCGTTTCTTCATCGTAGGCTTTCACCCAACTACCAAAAGCAGGCATAAAAGGAAAGTTTAACTCCTCTGGTTCCAAACATTGCGCTAAAAACTCGGTCGTCGTCGTTTCGATAACTTCGGCGATATGATCGGGATGGCGGTTATCCGTGGCCAATTGCGGTAAGGGTGGACGCATGGTTATTTTTTGCCTTTAGCGGGGGCAATAATTACTTCTTCTAATTCCGAGAGATTAAAGGTAACTAACTTATCCCAGTTGCCCCCCTCAAAAAGAACGGCCACTTTCCCATCGCTTAAACGCTGGGCTAAACCTTCAAATTTATAGTAGGTATCATCGGGATTGGTGACTCGAACGGTACTACCTGGCAAAATCATAGGATTGACGACGAAATTATAATTACTGTCTCTTAGCTTATCAAAAATTAGTTATCAGGGGGTCGGTCGTCGATACCAAACTAGGCTACACTCTATAGGAGAAACCCGATGAATAACTTGATTATTTCGGAAAAATATGGCTAAAAAGCTCGATTTTGTTATTCCCGCCATCGGTGGAGTCACAGGAGCCAATTTATCTGCTTGTCTGGGAAATATCGGCTTAGTCGGCGGATTTGGCGGTATAAGCGTCGGTTTAGTGGGAATGACGGGGATTGGCATCCTGACAAGTTCGGCAATTTATGCCAGTCTGCAAGGACTAGAAACAAACGATCACAATGTCGGGTTAGCTTTGGGAATAGGAAGCCTTGGCGGAATCGGTATCTACTCTACCTTTGGGGGTGTGGGAGTCGCGGTTAAAGGTACAGCTTTCGCTGTTGGTGCCGGTTCTATGGCGATCGCTGGCGGCCTAGTCGGGTTAGGAATCTACGGAGTGATGAAAATGTTATCCCCCACCTACTCCAACAATAATTTTTAGGCTCTACCGAACCTGTCATGCAAAACTATCAACAACTTATGCTTGTAAAGCTTGTACAATAAGGCTTTGAGTTTTTGTTAGATTGATATTTATCAACTTTAGAACATTGCTGGACAGAGAGGGAGCTTGGGGACTTTTC
>NZ_JADBUP010000059.1:0-8998 GCF_020245605.1 Microcystis sp. M061S2
ACCCTTTGGTTTCGCTCAGGGTTAACCCTTTGGTTTCGCTCAGGGTTAACCCTTTGGTTTCGCTCAGGGTTAACCCTTTGGTTTCGCTCAGGGTTAACCCTTTGGTTTCGCTCAGGGTCAACGTCAACAGTAAGCTCGACAGTGAGAAGGCGATCATCCTGACCCTGCCATTTAAGCCGTTTGACCGTTCCGGGGTAGGGAGCCTTAACCGTAGCCAATTGAACCAGTGCATTGTCGATCTCCTGTATTCTCGTCCTGATCACCGCTTGGTTGTATTCCCGTTCCTGAAGTTGTGCGGCCCGAACTGCCCTCTGTTTCTCCACTTCTAGTTGTTGGTTCTGAAGGGTGATCGCCCGTCGGTTTTCTTCTAGAGCCAATTGGTATTCTTCCTGAAGACGCTTTTCCTTGGCGGTTGATAAAACGGCACGGGCGATGTCCAGTTGTATTTTTGCCTGTTCCCGTTCTGTTTCCATTTGGGAGAGTTTCGCCCGTTCATGCTCGATGATCTTCTCCACGGGGGGTAAAGGTTGAGAGTCGATAGTAACAAAAGTGGGTAGGGAAGCGACATTAACGGGATCCCCCCTTAATCCCCCCTTGATAAGGGGGGCAGAGGGAAGGGCTAGTAATTGAGAAATTTTCTGTTTTTGTTGGGTTATTTTAGTCTCTATCTGTTGTAATTCTCCCGTTTTCAGGGTAATATGAGCAATTTCTTGCCGGTAGGAAACGGGGGGAAGTTTATTTAATGTTGGGGGTGGTGAAGGTAAGGTAAGTTCGGGTAGGGGAATCTGCAGCTTTTTTAGGGAGAGTTCCAACTGTTGCCGTTGGGTTTGGAGTCGTTGTCTCTCGGTAATGCGATCGCTTAGTATCTGACCCGCAACGATCCGAGAACCTTGTTTGACCCGCAGATCTGCGGGGGTGGTAAGGGTCAATCGGATTTTGATCTCCCTCGGTACGATGGAGTGGGTTTTTTTCGGAGAGGATCCCCCCTTAATCCCCCCTTGATCAGGGGGGTAAGAGGTGGTAACGGGTGTAACGGGGGTACTGGGGGTTTTTTGGGCTGTGGTGTAACTGCAACCGACTAGGGTGATGATGGTGGCGACGGCAAGGGTCAGATAACGAAAGAAATCAGGACGGGGGGAATATAAGAGTTCTGGGACAATGGGGGAAGTATCGGCTTCTTTCAGGGCAACACTCTCGCTTGTTTTCTCGCTGTGTTTCTCGATTATGGGGACAATGGGGGAAGTATCGGCTTCTTTCAGGGCAAGCCCTTCGGCTTCTCTCAGGGTAAACCCTTCGACGTGGCTCAGGGTAAACACTGAACTTTGTCTAAGTGTTTTTTGAGAAGCGATCGTTTCCAAAACGGTCGGGGTTTCCAAAACAGTCGGAATTTCTAAAACGGTCGGGATTTCCGAGACGGTTTCTCCCGTGCGTTCCCGTTTCCAGCGACTAATCAGCTTACGAGAACAACCCTGTCCCGTTTTCTCCCGTACCAACGAGATCAGACCTTCGTAGGTCGTACCAGCTGGTGCGTCGTCGAGGATAGCGAAAACCGTCTCAGTGCGTCG
This sequence comes from Microcystis sp. M061S2, assembly GCF_020245605.1. Classification (NCBI taxonomy): domain Bacteria; kingdom Bacillati; phylum Cyanobacteriota; class Cyanophyceae; order Chroococcales; family Microcystaceae; genus Microcystis; species Microcystis sp. M061S2. Next base: position 1,566 of record NZ_JADBUP010000059.1, read on the forward strand.
CTGGTGGGGTTTTGACCTAGAAAGAGTGCTAACCATCTTCTACCCTCCGGTGATAAGGAAAGATACTGGTCACTTCTGCCTGTTTGCCGAAACGACATAGGGCGGTCAAGGGTACTAACTCGGCTACTTTTTTCTCGGCAAACCGGAATTTGGCGGCCACCCGCTTCACTTCCGATTGGTCCACTGGCAGAACGATCTTGGTAGATGAGTTACCGATCACGTCGTCGCTGAGATGTCGTTCCGATTGGGATGCCAACACCAAACCCAGCCCGTATTTACGACCGTCGGCGATGATGCGGTCACAGGCCCGACTTTTCCGCAATTCTTTAGCCTCATCGATGAATAGGTAGGTACGGGGTAGTTTCCCTTCGATTTCGCCGGTTAACCGGTGTTGGTTCATCAATTGCCAGGCCAAGGATTCAGCGGCAATCGCCCCGATCTCCGGCGGTAATTTCGAGAGGTCGATGCGGATATGTTTCTCGGTGAAGTCGGGTTGGGGACGGCAGAAGACACCGTAGGTGAAGGTGGCTATCAGTTTCAGTTTCAGTTTTTGCGATTCCTTACAGCCGCTCTCGACCCTCGACTCGATCTCCTGCTGCAAATCGGTAAAATTGGGCGCTTCCCTTGTCCAACTTGTCGGTTGTTCTTGGCTGATACCCCGCCGGTTGTAACAAAATTGCAATATTTCTAACAGTAAACCTTCCTGATTTGGTCCCAACTGCAAAGAACGTTTGAGGGTGGTGGTGACAGCAATCGCCTGTAGATGGGGACCACCCCCTTCAGCATCGAGGTTGACAATCAGGGGATTGATGCCGTGAGAACTGGCCATGTGCAGGGGATAACAAGTTTCGCCGATAATCTCCTGATCACCGTGGAAATCGATGATAAATAACTGAATATCGGGATAGGTCTGTCGGAGAGAATAGGCGATCGCTTTGAGGGTCTGGGTTTTGCCACTACCGGATGCACCGATGGCGACGATGTGACCGTTGGGGAGATGACCCGGATTCCAATAACAGTTATCCCCCAAGAGAATGCCAGACGGTGGCGATGATTCGTCCGATGGGGAATTGGGGGCCTGTAAAACGGCGGTGGGTAGTGGTTTCTGCTGTTTATTGAACATTTATGATCCTAGCGATGAGATGACCTGAAACGCTGTATTCTCCCAACTTGTCGATCGCATACTGGGGACTAGCGGCGGTAAGTCGGGCGTAGGCGACGTTACCCGGTTGTAGGGTAATAGTATCGAAACGGTCGGCATGACTGGGCAAACTTAGACCCGAACCATCGGCAATGGTCAGCGTTCCCGTTAAATATACCCTGTTACCCTGAGCAAGGCCGAAGGGTTCCGTTAAATTAGCGAGCCTATCTAAATATTCATCTTCCAAGACAATATTTTCGATCTTTACTTGAACCGGCGCGACCCGTTCTACTCGAAGGCGGGAGGCGATGATCTGAGATTCCTGACTCGAACCCAGTCGGTACACCGTTCCCCCTTCGTCCTTGACCAGCAGATCGCTAACGGTCAACGGTTCGATTACCTCGTAGGTGGCATCCACCGGCTGTTCGGTAATGGCATTTCTCCCTTGAACCCTAACCCGCAACAGATAGCGGGAAGCATCCTCGTTCACCGTCTCGATCGCTCCCGACGGCAAACCCAATACCTGATTGAATCCACGAATCAGACCGCCACCACTGTTGATAGAAATACTCAGAACCGAGACGACCACAAGAACAAACAGCAGAAACCACTCGGCATTACTGCCCGTGGCCAACCTCAAACGGGGATTTCTGGGGATGATCATCCTTCCCCGACCAGGATAGAACGCCTGCACTCCCGACTTGGTAAAAACATCGGCAAACCAGCCGAAAAAGTAACCGAGAATCAGACCGTACCAGAGTTGACTATAACCCAGTAGGGCTAAGGGATAAGCCGCAAGGGTGACGACACCCGACGCAAAGAAACTGTGGGTTATGCCCCGGTGAACCGTTCTCTTTTCTAGCCAACTGCTGACGGGAAACAAGAGCCGTCCGAGCGAGCTTTTGCCCGTGTCGATATCTGGTAACAAGGCCGCCACTGCCGCTATACCCAATATCTCTGGATTGGCGGTTCCCAACGTTATACTCGTCAAAGCTACCGAAAAGGCTATATGAGTGACGCTCATCATTTGACACTCCCCGCTCTAAAGAGACGGTGATTCTTGGTTCACAGAGATTACTTGCTTAGACAGAATTGCTTCTGAAAAAGTAGAGGTATTCTCTCCCCAAGCGTTTATTGGATCGAGCCCAAAGGTTCCGGTATGCCCTACCGTACTTAGTCCCCTTTTAAGGATGTTGATTGCGGCGTTTTCATCCCTATCCAAAACACATCCACATTTGCACTGATGGGTTCTAGTCGATAAAGATTTTTTGACAGTTTCACCACAGTTTGAACAGTTTTGGCTTGTATAATTCGGTGAGACAGCAATCGTTATCTTGCCGAATTTAACCCCAAAATACTCTATCCATTCCCGAAACTGATACCAGGCCGCATCATTTATCGATTTAGCTAGACAATGATTCTTGACTAAGTTCTTAACTCTTAAATCCTCGTAGGCTATCACATCGCTAGAGTGAACTACGCACCGTTCGGCTGAGCTCACGGCCGAAGCCTTGCTAATTTCACAGCAAAGTCTTGACGTTGCCTATTTACTTTAAGGTGAGCTTTAGCTAATCTTTGTCTAGCTTTTTGACGATTTTTACTTCCCTTTTTCTTTTTAGATAATCGCCTTTGAAGTCGTTTTAATCGTTTCTCGGACTTTCTCAAGAATTGAGGATTATCAACCTTGTTGCCATTGTTATCTGTATAGAAAGAAGCCAAACCTACATCTAAGCCAATACACTTACCTGATGGTTTAACATCTTCTTTAACGTCACAAGAAAGGACAAATTGACAATAATAACCGTCCGCTCTCCGAATCAACCTAACCCGTTTAATATCGGATTCTTGAAAGTACCCTAAATCCCAAGTTCCTACCAACTTAAGAACACCAATGTTTTTCTTGTCAGTGAACTTAACAGTTTTAGGGCTAAGAAGCTTCCATCCTGATTGTTTGTATTCAACAGAGCGAGATTTTTTAAATTGAGGATACCCCTTTTTGCCTGATACTTTACGTTTACAGTTGTCGTAAAAACGACTAATTGAACTCCAAGCACGTTCAGCACTTGCCTGTCTAGCAGTTGAATTAAGTTCATCGGCAAATTTAAAGTCCTGAGCTAATTCTTGAGAATATCGGTATAAATCGTTCTTACCCGTACCTTTTGTATCCATCCATAACCTTACACATTTGTTACGGATGAATTGAGCAGTACGAATAGCATCGTTTATGGCTTGATACTGTTGAGTTTTAGCTTTAACTTTAAACTCTAAGACAAACATTTTACGCAGGGGGGACTTAGACAAAATCAGTATAGCACAATAAAAGTTAAGTTAACAAGATATAGTTTAAAAAGCCGTCCTAAAAGGACGGGGCTTTAACCCAAAATTTCGGTAAATTTAATTAAATTATCGAGCGGCAAAGGTTGGTTTTGGCTGTGATCGGTAATCGGTAAACTGACAACTAATAGCCGATGATAGGCGATCGCTTTTCTGATTGGTAGTCGGTAGCGGTCGCTTTTCGTTTATATCTTTAGTACATTTCTAGTCTCTTACTAAGTCAACTACCTATTAATTAGTATTTTACAGGTATTTTACTAATCCTCATTAGTTTATCTAATAAGTCTTGTACTTAGTAGTTTACATGGTTAGACTTAAAAGGTAATGTATTAGTATTAAATCAATTAAAATCATGGCTACTGAGAATAGACCAGTATCCTGTTATCTCCCAAAAGATATAGAAGCCAGCCTTACTAAGTATTGCACTCAAAACAATATCACTCGAAAAGATAAGGCCGGGAACATTCAACCGGCAATGGGAACGGCCATAGTAGAGATTCTCGAAACCTTTTTCGGAGATAGCCCTAGCAAGTTGCCCAACTTCGAGGAAAAGATCGATGCGGCGATCGAAGCCAAAATGAACGCGGCGATCGCATCGCTTCGGACTGAATTAGCTCCCCTATATGCGATCGCCCAGAGAGAAGATTAGAGCGGTCTTGCGTAGCGAGCGCTTCGCGTTCACCTAATGCGCTAAGTCAGTCAAATTTGAAACAGATTAGCTAGGAGATTACCTCATGACAGCAGTTACCGAAAATGATCTAAAAAGGCTAGAAGATTTAATCGTTAGTAGTATGAGGGTGATCGAGTCCCGATTAACTAGCCTAGAAAATGGACAATCAGAAATCAAGTCAGATATAAAGTCCCTGAATGGAAAGACAGAAAATATCGACAAGCGACTCACCTCGATCGAAGCCCGTCTAGAAGCATGGAAACCCTCGATCGACAAAACGGCCGATCTTGCCGAAAAAGTAGGAGAACTGAAAAACTGGAAGCAGATCGGGGTAGTGGTAATCACCGCTTTTATCAGTTCGATCCTTAGCGGCATTACCGGCGGGGTGATCGGTTGGCTGATCCGTTCAGCGAAATTCAACCCCTAACACCTAAAACCTAACACCTAACCCTTTTATCCATGCCCTCGACTTTCTCAGTCAGCTTGGCTTGTCCTATCTCTAGCTTGGTTAGCCGGTCATCTATTTTGTCAAACCCCTCATCTACCTTGTCAAATCTCTCATCTATCCTTTTTTCAAGAGAATCGACTTTTTGGCTAACTTCCTTAATGCTGTCTTTGATTTCCCTGAGAACAGCTTCTAGGGAATAGGTCACGGTTTCGTTAGACAACAGACTCTTTTTCAACCAGATCGCTAGATGAACTTCTTGCCAAGACTTTCGAGGATTTTCTAAAGTCTTCATGAATAATGCAGGTTAGGCAACGGGAGTGTCAAATGTGATCGATGTGTGACGGACCGAACTTCTAATCTTTTAGGGACTAGGATGAAGTCAGCGTCCCAAACGGTTAGACTGTCGGGGTAGGGAATAAATCATCAACCTGACCATTCCCACCGCTACAGTCAGTATCCCTCCGATCAGATAAAGACTGGTGTTATTAAAACCGAGTCCCAAGAATCGCAGAATCATAAAACACATGAGAACGGCAATTAGTAGGGGAGTACCGTCGATCCACTGGGTATGGTCATAATTATTACCCTCCAATCCTAAATATTCTTCCTTGACCACCCGTTTCGCTAACATGGGATTACCGATCGCCCGTTGTTGCCAGTCGGCTAGTTTACCCGGTGTCACCTGCAATCCCAAACTGACCGCTTCCCCTTCCATAATTTCGCGGATCGCCCTTTCTGGTAAGGCTTCCAATTCGATGCGGGGAAGCTTCAAAAAAATATCTCTGGCCGGGGGGTAAGTGGCCAATAATAATATCGGCTGTCCCTGTAAATGCAGTTTTTCCAACCAACAACGCAGGGAAACGGGGAACCTGTGGGCATTGTCCATGACCAGAAAAGCGACGTTATTTTGCAACCATTCGGCGATGGTTTCCTGTAACTGTTGTGCCGTCATCGGTTTGCCCTCTAGCGTCTCCGTATCCGATTAATTGGAACTTGATTCGAGTTTTTGGTCTATCGTGTCGATAATAGGTTTCAATCCCTAATAGGGATTAAGATTAATTGGAACTCTTTTAGTCGAGATAAAGTGTCTCGATTGTTATTGTTTCAATCCCTAATAGGGATTAAGATTAATTGGAACACTTAATTTAATGGCTACAGCCGCCGCCATTCATATTTCAATCCCTAATAGGGATTAAGATTAATTGGAACCATACCAATTAAATCGCCCTTCGATAGGTGGACTATTTCAATCCCTAATAGGGATTAAGATTAATTGGAACCGTCCAGAGGTAAAAGCCGTACGCTATAGGGTTTTCAAGGTTCCGTTGCGCCGCACCCGCACTAAACCCAATGTACAGCAAGTGACCCACTTCTTCAAGAACCCGCAAAACCTTGCGGGATAAATTCGCCGTCGTGGGACTCGATCAGATCGGCTTTACCGATTAGACGGTCATTGTCTGATTTAAGCCAGATCGCCCGAATTTGCCATATTTCCTCGCGTTTTCCCGCCCCAACGGTGTGAACTCGTTCGTGTAGATTTGTTCCCTCGATCGTGTAGCTATTATTAAGAAATTCCCCGGCGACGAACATCCAACCACAACGGTGGGGACAGTAGGCATAATGGTTGATGGCGGCGATCGGTATGTAATCAGATTCATCCATAACTATCTTTTATCTTTAGAAATTCTGCGAGTCATCCCCATCCCCATGGTGGTTTTCCGTCCCACTCCTGCTCAGGGCGATCGCTTATTTGGTAATATTCCCCGCGCATTCTTACGTTACGGATTAAACTAACGGGAGGCATATTAATCACATCGTAGCCAATCACCTGATGGGTAAACATAACATCGAGAGGATTTAAAGGATAGGGATAGATAAATAGGGTTTGCGGCAAAAAGTTTTTCGTGGGGACAGGGTGTGGGGTGTGGGGTTTTACCGATTTTCAGGTGGTCAATTACCTAAGTAGCTGGTTATAGTTAAATTAAAGATAGATTTTGTCTTTGATCCCCCCTGCCCCCTTGATAAGGGGGGTGCCGATCCCCCCTTAGTCCCCCCTTTAATCCCCCCTTAATAAGGGGGCATCTGATAATTTTTAACGCCTACCTACTTAATTTTCAGGGAAAAAGTACCTGAATTTTTCCCCCCGATTACTCCCATATCTGGTACTTTTTGATTGACAAAAGGTCTAAAAGTGTTACCCAACAAAGTTTTCAGATTTATTCAGCAAACCCTAATTATCCTTTTAGGAGGAGCGATCGGCACAGCAGCATGGCGCTCTTTCTTTTCTGGTAATCCTTAGAAATATTACTATAATTTCTCACTTTAGGGTAGTTATGAGGGGAAATTAGCAGATGTGAAACTCAGGTTAAAAATAAGGGATATTTAACCCATCCTACCCCTAATTATGCTTTCCTCAACCATCTTTTTAACAATCGCCACAATGCCACTATTATCCCCCCAATTAAAACTAAAGGAAACTTAACCACCCCCAGAAAGAAAGCAACGATTAAGGGATATTTTCGGGTTTCTAATTGCCGAATTTTATTATCGCAATCTTGAACATCCGCTGCTAACCCCAATGCTTGAAATAATTCCCGCGACTGAAGATATGCTTCTTTCGCTTCCGATATACGTTTGAGTTTATAGTAGGTAAGTCCCAGATTAAACCAAGCATTCGCTTCACCCCCCCGATCACCGATTTCGCGTGTGATTGCTAGGGACTGTTGATGAAACTCGATCGCTTTTTGGTATTCTCCTAGGGAATAGTAAACATTGCCTAAACCTATGTAGGAATACGCTTCACCCCCCCGATCACCGATTTCCCGTTTGATTGCTAAGGA
>NZ_JADBUP010000006.1:0-43822 GCF_020245605.1 Microcystis sp. M061S2
CAGATTTTAAACAGTATCACAAAAAAACTCTTTTATTACGCTGGCAACACTATCTCATTGTGGCGATCGCTGTCTCGTGAGAGTATTGGCAAAAATAAATAACCCTTTATTGTATCACGAAAGACTTTTGCAAGAGGTCTATTCTCTATCATCTGGGTGGAAGGACAGGACAGGACAAGATTTGATTTGTGTCCATTTTTTCCCTAGACATACAGGATTAAAGACAGCTACCGTAATTACAGGAAAAGAAACAATTCCTACTAACTACTAAGAGGAAAGTAATTATGCCTGGTACTGGAATGATTGATGCGTTTGAACGCTCTCAGAATCCCTCGAACAACAGCAGCTCAAATACTTCAACAAGCTCTAACGGTGGTAATACTTCAACAAGCTCTAACGGTGGTCAAAAACCCTCTGCTGTCGAAGCTGCTGTTACTGGCGCAATAAAAGGTGCTGTTGTTGGTACAGCAATTGCTGGTCCTATTGGAGGACTCATGGGTGCGAAAGCAGGTGCAGCAATGGCTGGTGCTATTGCTGCTGCTAAATTTGGTGCTGCTGCTGGCGCAACTACTGGAGCAACAGGCAATCTATCCGCTAATGGTTATAAGACAGAAGCTAAAGTGCTTGAAACTGCTGTGACAGCAAGTTCTGGTGTTGCTGCTGTCTCTAAAGCGGTCAACAGTGCAAAAGATAATAAAAAGAAAGACTAACCAATTTGAAACTTAAAGAGAGAGTGGATAGTACCACTCTCTCGACTTCACAAGCGTCCAAACGGCATTCTTAATTATTCAATCAAGGAGGAACAATGACTACTCAATCATCATCATCTCAAAAATTTATTGAAGAATTTTACGGTTTTCCAAAACGTCCAAGTGTCACCGATACCATACCCCTGACCAAACCTATAGTCATTTCAATTAAGATTGAGAATATCAATCCCAGAGTTCATAAGGGTTTTGTCGGTCTAGAGTGTATCAGACTTATCTGAAATGACTATATCATTAAAAAAAGGGAGGTAGACGCTGGTTTAACAAAACGTGAAATGGAGAAGAGAAGTTAAGTAATTGTCCTTCCCCCAGATACGGAAGGAGACAGCGATCGCTTACTACCAATAGGCGATCGCTTTCGTAAATTGGAGTTATGGTGATAAAAAAATCTTAAAAAATCACCATTTTCTATTGTTATGTTGATTCAATAATTTTTATCCCTGCTCTAAATTCTCGCAGTGCTTGAGCATGATTTTCTATACCAATACAACGCATCAATAAACCTACATCTAAACTCGGTAAAAGTTGCGATTTACTAACAGCCTCATATCCCTCATTTCCTAAACTATAAAACAATAACTCATCATTCATCCAAAACCAAACTTCAGGAATTTGTAACCGTTTGTATGCTTCTAGTTTATTAATTCCTCCACTACTAACAACCACCTCAATCACTAAATCAGGATGTTTTCTATTTGCTCCCAATTCATAAGATTCATCACCTTCTCTTTTAACCTTTTCAAATTCATTTTCTAGGGTGACAGAACCAGTAGGAGTAAAATCTAATCCCAAAAATTCTAAATAAATTTCTACTAAGGAAGCAATACGTTTTTTGATAGTTTCGTGTTTTTTCCCTGGCATTTTTCTAATCTCCAAAACTCCATCTAAAAAAGATAACCTTAACCCTGGGCGATCGATTAGCTGTTCAACAGCTTTAAATTCTCTCCAGGTTAAGTCACTAATTAAAATTGGTTCTGCTTCTCGTTCGATAAGTGTAGTTATCATAATTTAAACCCAAATCTAGAGAGTTAATTTTGCTCAACATGATATCATATAAAAACAGATGATCATGAAAAATATCATAGTTTAACAAACCCCCCTTAATCATACCATAGCCAGTAAACCTTTTGAGAATACCAAATCATCAGACTTCTTGTAAAAATCAAAAATTGTTGTTAGGGTTAGAAGTCAGTAGCCAGTAGTCGGTCGTCAGGAGAATTAAGAATGAATAAAAATCAATTAAGTGGTCTATTTACATATTTTATGCAATTTAATCCTTATTTTTGACGTTTTTGAACCCTCAAAAATCAACTATGCAAGAGATATTATGTAAATTACTTGTTAATACTGCACACTTAAAACTCAAATCTGATAACTGATAACTGATAACTGATAACTGATAACTGATAACTGATAACTGATAACTGTCTTACTCGGCCTTTACCAAACCCTGAGAGCGAATACAGGCCAGTTCCCAGCGACAATCGGGATTAACTTCCACCGGTTTGAGTCGGGCCCAGATTTCGCCTTGAGCATCGGCATAAAAACTATCGATAATAGCGGCAATACGAGTACCGAAAGGTTCGGTAATCAGGACAGAATCGGTCAGATTAAATACTTCGCCATTGGCTCCCGTCGCTTTTTCGATGACGGGAATTTCTGCTTTGGGAATTGGTTTTCGGAATAGAGGAGCCGAATCGGAACGGGGACGGAAAGGAGATTTTATCTCGCTACTGACTGATTTTACCGTTTCTGCGGCTGGTTTTTCCTCGATGATTTCTGAAGGGGTTTCCGGGGGTTTGGGGGGTACTGCGGCTCTAGAACCCTTTTTAATAATTTGTAGAGGTTGTAGGGGAGGAGTGGCTTTAATTGGCTCTTCGGGGGGTTCAGGGGTGCTAGGGGTTTTCTTCGGGGGACGTGGCATGATACGACAAGGAAAATAAAAACTATAGAATTATTGAAGCACATCGAGCCGCTAACCCGCTCGACCGATGCTTGTATCAATTTTGCTGTGGCTAATTCTTCCTTGGCCCCAGGGCCAGACACCCGCACTACAGCTATCTACGAATTAGTCGATTCCCCTCTCCCCTCCCCTCCCAACTTATTGAAAAAAGTTATCATTAAGTATTGACAAAAATTCCTAATAAGCTTATGGTTATTTATAGTGTTCTCCTCTTAAGGATCGGCAGTGGAACCGCGCGGCAGTCTCTAACAATGCGGTTCCCATTTTTTTTGGGGAACGATAGAAGGCTTTTAACGTCTCTAAACTTCTAGGTTTCCTCATCCTTTGGCTTTTATGAACGATAATTCCGACCTGTACCTCGATCATCTCACCCATGCGGATACTGTCATTACTGCTGAAATTGTCGAGCATGAGAGTCAATCAACAGATGAGACAGATTGGGCAGCTCTATCCTCTCATTTACGTCAACAAAATCAAGAATTACAAGCGGAGATCTGGCGACGGGAGCAAGCTCTCGGAGAACTGCGATCGCAGTTAGCCGAGCAACATCGTCGCTGGCAAAGTTGCGATACCCTAATCCAGCAGCAAAACGAGGAACTGCAATACGAAAAGCAACAATTACAGCGAGCTTTAGGAGAAATCGAACAGTATCGTCAAGCAGAACAACGGCAACCGATGATTATTGCCAATTTGACCGCAGAATTGACCCGCACACGCCAACAATTAGCCCGTTTAGAGCGAGAATGTGCCTTAATTCAGGAAAGTTATCAGGAAAAAAGCCAAAAACTCTGCAACTATGACCAGCAATTGCAGGAATTACGCACCCGTCTCCAACGTCAGCAACGCTACACCCTCCAGTATAAAGCGGCCTTGGCCCAGTATTTCCAGCGCGGTAGCGATCGCAATTCTCCCCCGGATTTAGCCATTGTCGCCAAGGCAGCCGCGATCGAGCCTTGGTCTCAGACAGAAAACCAAGAAAGCGATGAAGTGGCTCCCATCGATGAGTTTTTAGCGGAATTAGAGACAATTGAGCCAGTAGAATCCTTAAATAAGAAAGACAGGGATTGGCCGGCACCTATCATCTCCCCTTCCCCGAAATATTCCTCTTTTCGGGTTGATTTGCCCACTTTTATTAAATATCGCCAAGAAGAAAATAATTCCTAAACAACAGAAAGAGAGCCGGCGACTGTCCATGTTTCGTCTCGGCTCTCTATTCTGGTTCGCTCCTCACACTAATTAAAATCTATCATAAGCTGATGGTTTTGTCCACTAAATTCATAAAAGTTGATATTTTTATAGTTCCGTCATTGGCAGCAGTTGCCATTTTTGACGGAGAAGACGGTTAAGTAGTTTTTGACTGACGCTAATCAGGATTAATCTCGATCGCTGAATTGGGGCGGATTCTCCGATAATGCGACAGTTACGATCAAAATTGAGCATCGCTTCGCAAAAATTCGCGGTTAGGGGATAGAGTTTCTGGCCTTCCCAACAATCACAAACGGTTAAAATTTGCAGGATTAAGGCTATTTCGGCGGGATGATGCCAGGATAATAGTTCAGACTCGATTAATCTAATTTTTTCCCGATTGAGCAGTTGTAACAAACTAGAATAGCGAGCGTGAGTGTATTGAAATAAAAAGAAAAATTCTCCTCTGGGATGGAGAGGAAGCTGATCCCAGAAAAACTTATCGATTAAATCGTTTAGTTTTAGTAACCAAAAGGACAAAAATTGCTGATCTAATAATAATTCTAGCCATCCTTCTTTAAGCTGAATTTGCGGAAAAAGGACGATTAAATGGTTAAATATGGTTTGAAATTGAGCGGACGTAAAATAATAAAACAGAGGTGAACGATAGAGGATAATATCAGTTTTTGAGCAACGATAGAAAGTTAATTTATGGTTGTTTTCTGGAAAAATATTAATTAATTGTTGTTTTAAGCAATGCTCGAGCGAGGGATGATTGCAGATAAAATTCATACTCAGAAGGGTAAACGTAGTCGTGCCAAATTAATTGCCATTGGTGAGATAGGCACTGTGGTCAAAGCAAATTTTTGGCTTAAGATGGATATAGGCGCTCGGATAGTCTTTCTCTTGTCAGAAACTTCAGACTATCTCTAGGGGCTTACCTCTGTCAATCCAGGGGGTTGCACTTCACTTTTGCATGGGTGCTATATCTAATATATTATCGAAGGAGACTATCATGAAAGGGGAGTTTACTGCTATCATTGAAGCGGCAACAGAAGGGGGATACTGGGCGATTTGTCCTGAAATCCCAGGTGCAAATGGTCAAGGAGAAACCATTGAAGAAGCCAAGGAAAGCTTAAAAAATAGGCACTCATGCAAGAGGTAGTTAGCTCTGTGTAATTAATTTTGCTTAGGTACTGATAATAAATTTATTCTTTAATTTGAAAAAGGAAAAGCCACAATGTCACAAACTATTCAATTTCATCAAATTTTAGAAATGATTGACAATCTTTCCTGTGATGAACAAGATGATTTAATCAGTATTATTCGACATAGACAAATTGAAAAAAGACGAGAAGAAATCGCCAAGAATATCCATCAAGCGCGTCAAGACTACCAACAAGGGAAAGTCTTTCGCGGAAACATTGATGATATTATCGCAGAATTAAACAATGACTAAATTAATTCTAAGCTCATCCTTTAAACGAGCTTTTAAGGTAATCATTAAAAGCCGACCCGATTTAAAAAGCAAAATTGAGGCTAAATTAAGATTACTTGCTGAGGATCCCTATAATCCTATATTACGCACTCATAAACTTAAAGGAAAATTATCAGGAGCTTGGGCTTGTTCGGTTGAATATGATTGTCGTATTGTCTTTTGCTTTGAGCAAAATCAAGAAACCTTGCAAGAAGAAATCAATTTAATCGATATTGGAACTCATGATCAAGTATATTAATAGTCTTGCCACCCTCGATCTCTTGAAGAAATATTTTTATTCATTTCGTCTTTTCTGTTAGACTTGATTTTTGTTAATTATTGATCAGTAATTCCCAGATTTCTCCCCTATTATTGCCCTGGGAATTAATATTTCGTCTGGCTTTTACCCTTTGAATATTATAATCTTTATATAAATCATCAAAAAAATGATTGTCAGAGTCAAAGTTTTTAAGGTCGGAATTACTTAAAATAAATTTATAACCTGCCCGATCGACTCGATCGATAAATTGTTTTAATCTTATTTGCTCCTCATCGTTAAAATCTTCTTTAGTATAAGAGGTAAAAGCTGATGTTTTTTTAATCGGTTTATAGGGAGGATCAAAATAAAATAAAGTCTTGTTATTGGCATAATTTAGGGTTTGGACAAAATCTCCTTGTAGGATCGTTACTTTTTGTAAATGATGGTTGACAGCTAATAAGTTTTCTTCATTGCAGATCAATGGTTTGACATATTTTCCAAAAGGGACATTAAAGATTCCTTTGCTATTGACTCTATAAAGTCCATTAAAACAAGTTTTATTGAGAAATAATAACAAAACTGTTTTTTCTAGATCGTCATCGCAGCTGCGAGAATTAAATTCTATTCTTTTATCCCCAAAAAACTTTTGTTGTTCCTCTAGATTTTTAAGTTCATAAAAATCCTGCTGAATTTTTTTAAGCTTGACTATTAATTCTTTGACATTATTTTTAATAACATTATAAGCCCTGATTAAATCAGGATTGATGTCATTAATAATGACTTTTTGGACAGAAGAAAAATTATTTAAGACTGAGAATAAAACTGCCCCACCTCCGACAAAAGGTTCAATGTAGTTAAACTGACAATCTTGAGAAATCTGGGAATTAATCGAAGATAGAATATTGGGAACCAGTTGAGTTTTGCCTCCCGCCCACTTTAAAAAAGGTTTGCCGCTAACTGTTTTCCTTTGAGACAAAGAAGTGGTCATTATTCCTACCAGATTATCCTAATTTATTCAATTTACAGCGCAATTCATGAAAACCTGAAAGGCGGATTTGGTATCAGAAAGGTAAACGGGGCATTTTTTTCAATACTGATTCAATTTGGTTGATTAAATCCAGCAGACGATTGCCCTCCACATGAACCTCGCTGGTGGGATAATTGGCAAGGACTTCGATGATTTGAATCTCATTGTCGTTGAGGGCAGAAGTGACTAAAGCACCGCGTAAAGCTTGCCGACTAGCGGCTCGATTGGGGGTGTGGACAATTTCGGCGGCATAATCTAGCAAACTTTCGCCAAAAAAACTATTAAGAAATTTGGAAAGAAAGACGGCATCCACCGCTACCCGACGATTAAGGATTTTACGGAATTCTTCGGGTTTTTGGTTAGCCATCTTTAATTGTGCCGCTAAAGCGGGAGCTAATTCGCCTGTTTCGCTCAATTGTTTTAATTCTGATACCGATACGGACCCTTGGAAGATGTAGTATTTGATGATAGCTGATTCGGCGGCTGACAAAGATTGACAAACACCGAGAAAGATAGATATTCCTAGGGGAAGTAAAAGATTTTTGAACATAAACCAAAGGTGCAAAACAAGCGAAAAGCGATCGGGATGATTGACTCATTCTAGCGGAATTGGTTGCCGCTTAGGAAAAACTTAAGACGGTGTGGATTATCTAGAGATGAATTTTCTAGTCACCCAACTAGAAGCAAAAAGCTGATGGCTTAATGCTAATCATTAATTTACATTCGCGACAGGGCGGCGATTTTCGCTAGTTTATCTTTTTCCAAACCGTTGAGATCCTCTAGCTTTAACCATCCTTCCTTTAACAGTTGAGCAAAGACAAAAATTAGGGAAGTATAGCGATAGTCATATTTACCATCAATCTGATGTCGTCGGGCGCTTAGATAATCGTGCATTTGCCAGATATCATCTAAAACCGTGATCTGACCAGACTGTTCTTTAATATGTTCTATTAAAGTGCTAGTTTCTCGCTGATAGGCTTTTTGGAAAGCAGTTTGAGCAATTTCTTGTTCGGTATCTGACCAAATTATTTCACTCATAGGCATGATTTTAGTTTTAGGGATGATAATTTTGGGTTTTTGAACTACCATGACTCTTTTCGCCGACATCTGTTAAGAATGATTGTTTAGTTATTCTTACCTAGATCAGAGAAGAAACCGGTGTATTTCCCAATTTTTTAAGTCAGCCTTTTAATTGTATAAAAAAAAGAGTTCACTTGACAAGGAACTCTAATAAGTTTCATCAGAATTTTTAATGATTTCTCTCAGTAGCTATTTAGCCACGGGCAAAGTTTAATAATTCTTTCGGAGAAGCTAATAAATCGATCGCTACGAAGAAAATTTTATTATCAGGAGTTAGGAGGAAGCGCCATGCCATATTCATACCCACACCTGCACCAAACCAAGGAGTTTGTACTTTTCCCGTCACTTTAATCTGAGTAAAACCGTCATCGGCGGGTTCTACTACACCGCGTTCGGGGATTAATTTCAAATTTTGGCATTCTTCCCGGAAAAAGCGATATACTGCCTCTTTACCGACGACGGGACGTTGGAAAGGTGGTTGCAGAGCGCCGTCAGGGGTGAATAATTCAATTAATACATCAAAGTCATTGGCGTTGAGGTTGTCCATATAGTTGAGGACGGTGGCATTGGTAACGCCTTCAATGCTAACTTTGGTCCGTTCGGCAATATTTTGGGGAGGAACCACGGGTTCGGAAATACGGTTATAATCGCCCAGTTTCTTGGGATCGTAGCCCATATCGACCACGCAATTCCGCAGAACCGTGATTTGTTGTCCCGACTCTAATTTTTTAATCCCGTCTAAAACGGCACTAGCATTAGCAGATAGTTCATAACCCTTGGGAATTGGGGCAACACTGCCATCTTCCATCCATTGTCCTAATTGATACCAGAATCCCAGTTTGATATTAGCAGACCAAGTGCCGTAGGTACGACAAATCGGGGTGTCAGCATGGTTGGCTAAGTCGCACATCACCTGCGACTGTTGCAGGGGTGACATCTGCCGAATTTCATTCATGGTTTTTTCGGCAAAGACCATACTAGCAGCGCCGGGGGCGGCAACGGTGATGGTTTTGCCCATTTCTAGATAGGCAAACCAAATCAAGGCTAGTTGATCTTCGGTATTCAGCTGATTGAAACGCGCAATCGTGGCAGGAACCACATCCGCTGATAGCGTGTTGGGGAAAATGCTCCGCGCTGATTCGATCGTAAACGGCATAGATTCACCTTGAAGTAAAGTTTTGTATCAATTTACCCCCATTCTATCATATTTGCGCCCCAAGGCAGCACCGATGGAGAAACTTTCCCAAAAAAAGCTGTACTTTAGATCACACTTGCCCGGGATTATCACTAAATCTTAATGGTTGAACAACTGTTCCATCACTTATTTAGGGTTGGCGGCAGCAGCGAGCGATCGCTGTTTGGCGATGCTAGATAACGGAAAGTATCTCTAAAGGATGATTTTTGCTGCTCTAACTCGTTTTCAACCAGGGACTACTCTTGATGATCCCTAGTTTTTTCTAGGATTTCTCACCCCGTAGCAGGCCGTAAATTTCATCCGTATAGTCATAAAACTGAGCTTGTCGTTTAATTTTATAATTACGATCTACGGGTAAATTAATTGTTAATTCCCGTTGTATAGTCCCCGGCCTAGCACTCAAAACATAAATACGTTGAGCCAAAAAAACCGCTTCATCCACATCATGGGTAATCATTAAAATACTACACCTAATTTTTTGCCAAATTTCAATTAAATATTCGTGCATTCTTTCTTTGGTTTGTACATCTAAAGCGGCAAAGGGTTCGTCCATTAATAAGACTTTGGGATGACAGGCAAGAGAGCGGGCGATCGCAACCCGTTGTTTCATCCCACCCGATAGTTCTCTAGGATAAGCATTAGCGAATTGAGTTAAACCGACAATATCCAGATAATAACAGGCTACTTCCCAGCATTCTTTTGTCGATAATCCCTGTAGTTTTAAGCCAAATTCAACATTTTTTTGGATCGTCATCCAGGGATAGAGTGTATAATTTTGAAAAACCATGCCGCGATCGGCTCCTGGCCCTGTCACTTCAACACCATCAACGGTAATTTTGCCGGAAGTGGGCAGCTCTAAACCCGCAATCATTCGCAACAAAGTTGATTTTCCCGAACCAGAGGCCCCGACCGCACAGACAAATTCAGCACTTTCAACGTGTAAATTAATATCTTTCAGAGCGACCACAGCACCTCGTTTAGTGGTGAAAATTTTATTGAGTTGAGTAATTTCTAAGTGCATTAAGGTTCTTCTCTTATCATTAAAATAACTTTACTGGTGACAGAATAAACTCTGTTCTTGAGTTTTTAAGTTAACGAGTAATTGACCATTTACAAGTCCACTGCAAAAACAAACGAAAACTTAAATCTAGGGCAAAGCCAATAATTCCCAGGACAATTAAACAGGCAAAAATTTCATCGGTTCTCAAAAATTTTTGAGCCAATAAAATGCGTTTGCCTAAGCCATTATCGGCCGCCACCAATTCCGCCACCACTACCAAATTCCAGGCGGCCGCCATATTAACACGAAAAGTATCAATAATATTAGGAATAATATAGGGAGTAATCACTTTAAATAAAACCTGTTTTCGCGTTCCTCCAAGGGTATAAGTTACTTCGATTAATTCACGGGGAATGAACTTAACTGCATCCATAATCATCAGAGTATTAAAGAAAATTGTCCCGATAAAAATGAGCATAATCTTTGATGTTTCTCCAATACCCAAATAAATAACCAATAGGGGAATAAAAGCAGGAGCGGGCATATAACGTACAACGCCAATGATCGGTTCCATTAAACTGCGAATACTCGGAAAAGTTCCCATTAAAATGCCGATGGGAATAGCAAACAATCCTCCTAAAAAAAAGCCTCCAACTACTCGTAAAAAACTGGTAATAGTATCTTGAATTAAAAAGCCCTGTTCTGCTAATTTTCCTAAGGCCTGAATAACGGCTAAAGGAGAGGGCAAAAATACGGATTCAATGCCCGCAAAACTAGAGATTAGTAACCAGAAAATAAGCGGGACAATAATAGAGGAAACCATTAAAGTCCATTTTAGGGATTCGGGAATGTCCTCGGTAATCCGCCAAAAAGTGCTTTGAGGAAGCGTTTTAGGTGTTGTGGTCATGGGATTTGCCAAAGAAAAGAATAATTTTGATAGCCAATATCACCCAGTTATCAAAAACTTCTTGAAGTCAACTTATCTCCCTAATCAATCTTGTAGATAATGATCGAGGGACTAATTAGGCTTTTTTGTCTTGATTTGCCAACGACTTGACAAATTTGGGCTCTAAAATGGTTGTTAGATCGGGGACTTTTTTAATAAAGCCAACTTCCATCATAAAATCAGCCATTTTTTGAGCGGCAAAGGGCATATTTTTCATGGTTTTCCCTGGACTAAAGGCTTCTAAGTTTTCTTCTAAGTTGAAAAACTTCGTTCCCTCTTTATATAGGGCCAATTCTTCTGGGCTAATGCCCGCACGCTTGGCCATAATCTCATCGGCTTTTTGGGGATTTTTAGCCATAAACTCTCGAACATCAAACCAGGTTTTGACAAGAGCCTGAACCTGTTCTGGTTTTTCTTTGATTAATTTGGCACTGACAACTAATAAATCAGGAATAGCACCTGGAAAAGCTTTAGAACTAATTAATTCTTTAGAACCTTTTCGTTTAAGGGCTGTTGACCAAAAAGGTGGAAAAGCAGCCACTGCATCGACTTTTCCCGATGCAAAAGCGGCAGCAGCAGCCCCTGTTTCCATGGGGACAATTTGCACATCTTTACGGCTCATTCCCTCTTTTTCTAGGGCTAAACTGAGGAGAAAGTCACCAACAACGCCTTCTTCAACAGCAACTTTTTTGCCTTTTAAATCTTGAATCGTTTTAATCTCCTCTGTGACAATAATTTTATCATTTCCTGACGAGTTATCATTAACTAAAACAGCAACTTGACCATTCACTGCATCTCCCGCAAAAGCGATGGTATCGTTGAGAGTTTGACTATTTCCATCTAATTGTCCGGCGGCCAAAGCTTGTAAGGATTCAAGATAACCATCAAACCATTTCATTTGAACATTAGCCCCATTTTTAGCAAATAATCCCTCTTCTTCAGCGATCGCCCAGGGCCACCAACCGGCCCAATTACTATAACCAATGACAATGGGGGCAGTATTACTTAGAGAACTACTTGCATTGGGGGTTTGCTGAGGAGCTTGATTACAACTAACGGTCAGGAGTAAGCTACTAAAAAAAACGAGAAGTAAGGAGAAAAAATGGCGCCGTTTCATAGGTAATAGCCTTTAGAGATGACAGCTAGTAAAACAGAAATAAATCTCAAAAACTGTTACTGATTAACAATTCAAAAACCTCGGCCTATTGACTTGGCTTTTTAGCCAATTTAACCACTCTTCTAAACCTTCTCCTGTTTGAGCAGAAAGAGCGATAATGGTTACATCGGGATTCATGGAGCGAACATTTTCTTCTAAACGCTTTAAATCAATCTCTAAATAAGGAGCCAGATCTAATTTGGTAATAATCAGACAATCCGCTTCTTGAAACATAATTGGATATTTGAGGGGTTTATCTTCTCCTTCAGTAATACTTAATAGAGCAACTTTGGCGTGTTCCCCTACCTCAAATTCGGCGGGACAAACTAAATTTCCCACATTTTCCACCAACAATAAATCAAACTCTTTGGGGTTATAATCTTCTTTGAAACGATGAATTCCCCCAGCTACCATTTTGGAATCTAAGTGACAGGAGCGACCTGTATTAATGGCAATTACCGGAACTCCATATTGTCTCAGGCGCTCTGCATCTAGTTCTGTAGTCATATCGCCTTCAATAACAGCCATTTTTAATTGATCTTTTAAGGCTGCGAGGGTTTTTTCCAATAATACAGTTTTACCCGCACCAGGACTACTCATCAGGTTTAAACAGGTAATGCCCCACTCGTCAAAATGTTCCCGGTTGTGATCGGCTCCTGCTTGATTGGCATGAAGTAGATTAATTTCTAGGGCCGCGTCAAAAGTTTGGTGCATTTTAGTTGAGAATGAATAATTGATCATCGAACTTGTAGAAGCGATCGCCCAACTTTGTTTAAGAATCTAAAGAATATTCAATGTGGTCAATTTTTAACTCTCGACCTGAACGAATATCCTCCATCGGTGATCGACAAGTTGGGCAGGAATATTGCTGGCCAATTTGGGGGTGATAATCCTTTTGACAGCAATGACAATAAGCAATTAGGGGAATATTTTTAATCGCTAATTCCACGCCAGCCAGAAAAGTATTAGCAGTTTGAACTTCAAAGGCAAATTGTAAACTGACCGGTTCAACACAGGTAAATTCACCAACCATGAGATGAATTTTTTCAATTTTGAGCTTTTCAGGTTGGCTATCATACCAATCTCGAACTGTCATAATTAACGCCTTGGTCATATCAGTTTCGTGCATAGGAAATTACTGCCAGGGTTCGTCAACGGCCAGATTAGCCTCAGGATGAATATAATAGGGCTTTTCTTTACGCGGTAATTGACCTGAAATAACCAGATGGGCCATCGCATCACAAATAACACGGGTAGCCATCAAAGAGGTCATATCACTAATATCGTAGGGAGGGGAAACTTCCACCACTTCCATACCACAAATGGGAGCTTTTTGAATAATTTTACCTAATAAAGCTAAGGCTTCACGGGGTAATAAACCGCCAGGTTCTGGCCAACCCGTACCGGGGACAAAACCGGCATCAATGCAATCAATATCAAAACTAATCCAAACGCAATCCGTGCCATCTAAAGCTCGTTCTAAGGCAAATTCGGCGGCAGCATCAATGCCTCGTTCTACAATGTCGGTGACGGTCAAAATATTAGTGGCCCGCTCGCGGCAAACTTTAACACCTTGACGGGGAACTTGCCAACCACCAATCCCTAATTGGACGAGATTTTTAGCGGGAGCATTTTTCATATTGGTGGCATGAAACCAGGGGCAAGTGTGCATCCGTTCATCTAAATCCGTTTCCTGGGTATCCACATGGCGATCAAAGTGAATAATACCGACTTTTTTATCCCCTAAATGCCGACAAATACCGCGAACCGTCGGAAAACCAATGGAATGATCACCCCCTAAAATAATCGGCAAGGCGCCGGAACTAAAGACATGGGCAACCCCCTTCGAGATTTGATCGAAGGACTTTTCATTATTAGCAGGAATGGTGAAAATATCCCCCAGATCACAGAGAGTAATTTGTTCGCGCAGATCTACCCCTAATTCAAAATTGTAGGGCGTATAAAGGGCCGAAATCCGCCGAATTCCCTGGGGACCAAAACGAGTTCCTGGTCGGTAAGTTGTCCCCGAATCATGGGGAACACCGACGATTGCCACGTCATAATTGCCCACATTCCGCACATCTTCCAAATAGGGGGCCTTCATAAAGGTGTTAATTCCCGCATAGTGGGGTAACTCACCCCTGGAAAAGGTGGGAATACTGCGATCGCGAATACTATCGGCCGCCTCTAAACCGTAGGTTAACCCCTGAGAAACTTCCTGTTGCCAACCGGTTAGGGGCAAATGGCGTTCTTTTTCTAGGGCCTGTTCAGCTTCGGTTAAATGCGGGGGTTGAAAAGTAGATTCCTCGGACATCATTTTACCTCAAAATACAATAACCCGGGAGTCTTCAAAGACACTGCCTCAAAACAGTTATCCTTAAAGTCTCCCGGGCTTTTATCCCGCCGTGTAGCCAGCTTAGACGGAAAAAATGTTTGATCCGCTCATTTAAGACTAGCTTGCTCCTCTCGGACCTGACATTTAAAGAAGTTTAAATCGGAACCCTAGAAGCAATCTCCTTGACCTTAGACGATCTCAATCCCAAAAACAGTATCATAGACTACATAAAAGGGATTTTCGCTTAAATATGGTTTGCTGAATAATTAGGTGGGTATTAAAAACTTTCAGATGCCCCCCTTATTAAGGGGGGATTAAAGGGGGGACTAAGGGGGGATCGGCACCCTCCTTATCAAGGGGGATCCCCCCGCCTTCGGCTTCCCCCCTTATCAAGGGGGGCTAGGGGGGATCGAACCTAAAATCCATTTTTAATTTAATTATAACCAGCTACTTATATAATAAAAAGTATCTCCAGAGAATGATTTTTCCTGTCTCTATGCAACACCCCTCTCTGACTCGCTTTGAACCTGCGACTACTCTTGATGAAATCCATTTAACTATATCTCCTGAACCCCTATTAACTCAGAAGGAAATAGATGCTTTTTATCGAGAAGAAATGAATAAGGTGAGAGGGGAAGATAAAATTCAGCGTCTAAAATTAGGGTTAAAACGGGTCATAGATACGCAACAATATTACAAAGCCTGTTTAATGGGACACACGGGGGTAGGCAAATCGACAGAATTAACTCGTTTAATTAATGATCATGAGATTAAACAGCATTTTAAACCCCTGCGATTTAGTGTTTTAAGTGAACTCGATGCGATTAATTTCAGTCCCCTTGATGTGTTTCTCTTTATGGTGGTGGAAATTGTTGAGAAAACCGCTAAAATTTCTCGACAACCCAGTGATGAAAATTTACAAAAGCTTTGGGATTGGTTTAGTTCTGAAGAATTTACCCGTAAGGAAACCAGAGAAAGTCAAATCAAAACGGAAGCAGGAGCGGGAGTAAAGGAAGATTCTTTCTGGAATAAAATTCTCGGACTTTTTGCCTCTCTCAAGGGAGAATTCCGGTTTGCTTCCTCGCGAGAGAAAAAAGTTGTTGAATACCGTCTTTCCCGTTCCAGAGATTTAATTAATATTGCTAATCAACTCCTGAAAGAGTGTAATCAGAACTTACAGGAAACTATGCAGAGAAGCTGGCTAATTATTGGAGAAGACTTCGATAAAGCTGGTGTTTCACAAGAAGCGGTCAGGGATTTATTTTTAAACTATTCTAACATTTTCAAAGATTTAGACATTCACATTATTTTTAATATTCCGATTGGATTGTATAATTCATCTCCCGGGATTAACCTCACTTTTGACCATAATCTCCTGATTCCCGATACTCCAGTTTTTTGCCAAAAAGATCATACTCCTAACCAAAAAGGACGGGAAGCAGTGAGAAAAGTTTTAGAAGCAAGAGTTAAATCTAATTTATTTGAAGATGGACAAATAGAGCGGGTTATTATTGCCTCTGGTGGCAATATCAGAGATTTATTTTATCTAGTTAGAGAAGCTTCTGATGAGGCAATTGTCAATCAACAAAATCTGATCATGTCTAGTCATATTAGCAGGGCAATTCGCAGTTTAAGAACAGAATATGAAAGACGTTTAGGCCAAAATCCTTATGATATCGATTCTGTTAGTTATGGGGATAAGGTATTATTGTTAAAACGAATTTATGATGCTAATCCAGAAGCACAAATTCCCAATGAGATATTATACGCTTTATTAAATGATCGAGCGATTCAAGAAGTAGATGAATACGAGGGAGAAAGATGCTTTATGGTGCATCCCCTTGTGGTTGATATTTTAAATGCTCAAGGTCGTATTCCTACTGCTCCCGATGGAGGTGTCCCCGGTGGTACATCAAGTTAATCAAACTAATCAATCGGAGTTAGAACCGGGTACTATTTCCCATACGGCAGCTCGTTTGCTATTGTGGGGACGAAGACCATCTAGAGGTTTAGCTAGGGTGGAATTTTATGATGAGTTTTCCCGTCAGCAAGTAGTTAGAGAATTAGAGAATAAACTGCAAGAACAAGGCATTATTTTTCATAAAATTGTCTTACCAAGATGGGAAAAACCCTCTTTTGTCTTGAACTTCTTGTTAACACAATTGGCAGAATTGGAGTCGGGAGTAGTATCAATTACTGGTTTTGAAACCGCTTTTTCTGATGTTTCCCTAGTAGATGCCTTGCAATTAATTAATTTCAATCGAGAAAATTTAGCTCGCTTTAATCTCCGACAAATTTGGTGGATGAATCATGATTTTACTAACAAAGTTATTCGGTATATGCCAGATTTAAATTCTTGGTTTTTCCTGCGGTTATTTTTAACAGAAAATTCAACCCAAGCTACCAACTATAATCAGCTATTTACCGATAAAAATACCGTTCATGATCCCTATAATTTACCAGGAACAGCAGTTAACTTTGTTGGTAGAGAACAGGAATTATCCCGGATTCATCAAGCTTTTCAGCAATCTTCCCTAATTGTTTTAAGTGGGATGGGAGGTTCGGGAAAAACTGAATTAGCTTTACAGTATGCTTGGCAACATAAAGGGGATTATCCTGCGGGTATTTGTTGGATAAATGTCCTTAACAGTGACCCCGGTTTGGCTATTTTATTTTTTGCCAGAGAATACCTGGGTTTAAACATCCCCAATCAGGGAACCTTAAGTGAACGAGTGCGTTACTGTTGGCAAAATTGGCCCGAGGGAAATGCTTTAATTATTTTTGATGATGTGCGTGACTACGACCAAATTAAATCTTATCTACCACCGGGAAAAGAATCTCGTTTTCGGGTTTTAATTACCACTCGCTTTAGTTACTTAGGGGTATCGCTATCAACGATAAACTTAGATGTTCTCACAGCAGCGCAAGCTTTAGATTTACTGCAAACCTACTTAGGAAAAGAACGTCTAACCGCAGAGTTAGAGGCAGCCAAGCAACTTTGTCAGTGTTTAGGATATTTGCCTCTAGGATTACAATTACTAGGCAGTTTTCTGAGACAAGCAACCACTGAAACTTTAGCAAATATCAAGGAAAAATTCCCAAAAAAAGGCTTAAAATATCTCAACTCTGATAAGGAGGAAGTCCGCAGTATTAAAACAATTCTGGATATCAGTTGGCAACTGTTAGAAACAGAAGAACAAAAATTAGCTCTTTATCTCAGTTTATTTGCTTCGGCACCTTTTCCCAAGCACTTAATCATCAGTTTATTTTCTGATGAAGCTAAAGACGAGATAGAAAAATGGTTAACCGATAGCTTGGTTAAGCTTAATTTGCTGAAATCTTTAGGCAATGAATGGTATCAACTGCATCCCCTCATCCGTCTTTATCTACGGGAAAAATTAGAAGGTTCCGAGACAGCCAATACCGCAAAAAGTCGTTATTGTACGGTGATGACAGATACATCGAGAACAGTCCCCGAAACTCCTACTCTAGATATTATTCAAAATCTGACTCCCTTAATTCCCCATATTGAACAAGCTGTCAGGGAATATCCCCAATATATCGCTGATGAGGATTTAGTTTCGTCCTATACGGGTTTAGCTCGTTATTATCAAGGACAAGGATTGTATGCTATTGCTGAACCCTACTATCAAGCTTGTTTAACCGCAACTCGAACCCGCTTAGGAGACAATCATCCCGATGTGGCAACTTCCCTCAACAACTTAGCAGGATTGTACGATTGCCAAGGCAGGTACACAGAAGCGGAACCTCTCTATCTAGAAGCTTTAGATTTGTATAAACGACTCTTAGGAGACAATCATCCCGATGTGGCAACTTCCCTCAACAATTTAGCAGGATTGTACAAATCCCAAGGCAGGTACACAAAAGCGGAACCTCTCTATCTAGAAGCTTTAGATTTGAGAAAACAACTCTTAGGAGACAATCATCCCCATGTGGCAACTTCCCTCAACAATTTAGCACTATTGTACCAATCCCAAGGCAGGTACACAGAAGCGGAACCTCTCTATCTAGAAGCTTTAGATTTGAGAAAACGACTCTTAGGAGACAATCATCCCCATGTGGCAAGTTCCCTCAACAATTTAGCATACTTGTACGATTCCCAAGGCAGGTACACAGAAGCGGAACCTCTCTATCTAGAAGCATTAGATTTGTATAAACGACTCTTAGGAGACAATCATCCCCATGTGGCAACTTCCCTCAACAATTTAGCATCATTGTACAAATCCCAAGGCAGGTACACAGAAGCGGAACCTCTCCTTCTAGAAGCATTAGATTTGTATAAACAACTCTTAGGAGACAATCATCCCCATGTGGCAACTTCCCTCAACAATTTAGCAGCATTGTACCGTTCCCAAGGCAGGTACACAGAAGCGGAACCTCTCTATCTAGAAGCTTTAGATTTGTATAAACGACTCTTAGGAGACAATCATCCCCATGTGGCAACTTCCCTCAACAATTTAGCAGCATTGTACGAATCCCAAGGCAGGTACACAGAAGCAGAACCTCTCTATCTAGAAGCGATTAAGATTGCTACCCAAGTATTAGGAGACAATCATCCCCATACCCAAACAATTATGGAGAACTATAAAACTATGTTGTCGCAACTCCGACAAGCAGAATCAAGATGAGTTAGAGTTTAAATGCTTAGGAAAATAGGGTTCGTAGGCGCACGGATTTTCCATTATGAATATAATATCATGTCAAGGGGCTTTTGTCAAGAGAAAATTTAACAACATCCAGAAAAACCTAGCCGATTGTAGGGGTAATTCATGAATTACCCCTACACCTATTACCTAGTCCAGTAACCCACCACCAATCATCGACTATGATTGAATTAATCACTGATGACTGATGACTTATGACTGATAAAGCTATGACACTCAAAGAACAACTAATTAAAGAAATCGAGCAGACACCTGACACCCTTTTGACTGAATTACTTGACTTTTTGCTCTTTATCAAAGAACGACATACTGAAATAGAAATTACAGAAGAAGAGCAAGCTAACATAATCGCTTCTGAATCAGCTTATCAAGCAGGAGACTATCTAACCCTCGAAGAATATGAGGCAACTCAAGCGTGAACTACAGAGTTATTATTCCGAAACCAGTTCAAAAACAACTAAACAACTCCGGCAAGCAGAATCAGGATGAGTTAGAGTTTAAATGCTTGGGAAAATAGGGCTTGTAGGCGCACGGATTTTCCACTATGAATATAATATCATGTCAAGGGGCTTTTGTCAAGAGAAAATTTTTCTGACCCGGAAGGAATTCAACCTAGATAAAAACTGAGGATCAGAGCCACTAAAAAACTCATTAACAGGCATAAAATTCCGAAATAAAGGACGATTTTAGGACGGAAAGCTGATAGGAGGAGGATAAAAGCTTTAATATCAATGAGGGAAGCGACCAGTAAAAAAGCTAGAGTGGAACCCACGGACAGATTAGTAATTAAAGAACCGGGGACAAAAGTGCTAAGACTGGCATTAACAGGGAGGGTGAAACCAAAGAACAACTGCACGAGAATTTGAGTAACGGGAGTATTCCCCCAGGCAATTAATTGACTCTGAGGTAATAATAGCTGAAAGACACTAGCGATTGCACAGCCTATAATTAATAATCCCCCTAATTCCAGTGCTTCATCGATAAAGTTATCGAGAAATAACTGCACAGAAATTGGCCAAGCTTGCCTATCTCTAGTTTTATACTCATAAACAAGACTGCCGACTCTTTGTAGGGGTTGACTGGCTGCTTCCTCCGGTAAAAAACTACCGGAAAGAACTAAACTCGATTCTAGGGGAATTTCGCTATCGGTGCGGGGTTTTTCCCGATAGAAACTAAAGAGAGTACCGATAAAAATTGCCATTAACCACACCGAAAGCGATCGATAGAAGAAAATACTAGAATAGCTGAAAGTCTGCCAAGTTAGCCAAAGAGTGACGATATTTAGGGTAGGTGCAGCGGTGAGAAAGCTAAACACCACCCCTGGGGGTACTCCCTCTAATAAGAATCTTCTAGCGACGGGAATCGTGCCGTATTGTCCGACGGGTAGGATTAATCCGATGGCACTGCCGACGATCGCTCCTAAGACTCGATTACGGGGAAATATCGCCGCTAATCGCTGTTTATTGACGAAAACCAGCAAAAAACTGGAAACGGCTGCCCCCAAAAGTAAAAAGGGAAGCGAGGTCAAGAATAAACTAAGAAAAAAAGTAACAGCGATAGAAATTTGATTCATGAATAGGGTTCAAGATCGGAAGCTATCCTACAAAATAGCAGATAAGGTAAAAAGTAAGTAGTCGTGCCAAATTAATTTCTTGGTTAGGATAGGCAAAAGGCAAAAGGCACTCATGCAAGATGCAACAATAGGTTAGTTTGTTGAAATCAAAAATTAAAAAGAACGTAAAGCGATTAATTGTGCCTCAGCTTTATGAAGGGATTCTAACCATTCTTTTTCGGGATCGCTATCGGCAACTATTCCCGCTCCCACTTGTCCCCAAACGGTGTTTAAATTCCCTTGATTAGTCATTAATAGGGTACGGATGAGAATATTCAAATCTAAATGACCCCGTAGGTCAATATAGCCACAGGAACCATAGAATAAATTGCGTCGCACTGGTTCCAATTCTTCGATAATTTCTAGACAGCGAACTTTCGGACAACCGGTAATTGTTCCCCCGGGGAAAAGAGCTTTAATTAAATCAATAGCATGATACTTTTTATCTAATTTTCCTTGAACATTACTGACCAAGTGCATAACGTGACTATAACGCTCGATCGTCAGTAATTCATCCACATAAACCGATCCCCATTCACAAACTCTACCTAGATCATTACGTTCTAGATCCACTAGCATAATATGCTCGGCCTGTTCTTTTTTATTAGTTAATAGTTCCTCGGCTAATTGTTGATCGAGTGCCTCGGTTTTACCCCGGGGACGAGTTCCAGCGATTGGTCTAGTGCTGGCTATTCCTCTTTCTAATTTTACCAATCTTTCGGGAGAACAACTAATCATTTCTCCCCAAGGAGTGCGCCAATAACTGGCAAAAGGAGAAGGGTTTATCTGTTGTAAACTGCGATAAATTTGCCATCCTTTTGCCTGAGTTGTGCTTTGAAATCTTAGGGATAAATTTGCTTGAAAAATATCGCCTTTTCTGATATAGTCTAACGCTTTTTTAACAGCTTTTTCGTAGTCGAGTTGAGAAGTATAAAAGATTAAGGGAGAGGGATGAGGATCGATGAACTCAAAATCGGGGTTAGTGGTTAAAGATTGTTCGTATTTATCTAAATCTTCGGGTTTAGTGGCAGCTAACCAGAGAATTTGTGCTTGGTGATCGAGAATGGCAAAACTATCCGGTTCATACCAATAAGCGACGGGAAAAGGGAGAGTATCAGCTTTCCTGTCGGGTAATTTTTCTATTTCCCAAGCTAAATCGTAGCCTAACCACCCCAACCAACCGCCATGGAAGGGAAGATGATCGGGAAGCACATCCGAGCGAGTTTGGGGGAGTAAACTGCTTAAAAAGGGCAAAATTTCGCCCAGTGCGGGGGTCCAAAGCTGACGCGGGGAACCAGCGCAAAGAGAGTAACGGGAGAGGGAATTACCCGGATAGGGACTTTCTAGTAAAGTAGCGATCGCATCTTGGGAGAATAAGCAGGCAAAAACCTCGGAACCGGTGCGCTGATGCAGAGGAAGCGATCGCCAATGCCATGCTAAAGGTTTTTGCATCTAATTGCGGGCCAAAATAGCTGGTAAATTGGGTATAACTAGGGGTTTGGTGTTAGTTGTGGGGTAGTTGATCTTTCCTATCTGCTAACACCTATTCTCTTAGTCCTAAATGTTTGCTGCCTCCTAATTATCCCCGATAATCGAGGTCAATTTCTTTAGAACCGCCGCGCTGTAATTGGCCTAATAATTCCCCTAACTGACTCCAAACCAAACCACCGATAAAGATAGTCATGGGGAGAGAGATAGCGTAGGCAACCCAACCATTGAGAATAAATATATCTAATCCCGAGGCAAGGAAAAGACAGATTCCTACACAAATACCGATAAAAGGAATTTGTAAGGAACTAGATTTTAAAAGATTTTGATCGTCTGAACCCTTATTTTTATACCAATTGTTAACCACTTGCTTGAGACTAGCTTCAAAAGCGGCCCCGCAGGTAATACCGATAAATAAACCGGCAAAAACTAGAAAATAGGGCGGTTGGGGCAGAAAATAATAATCCATAGAAAAAGTGATTAACCGATGATGACCTTAAACACTTTAACGCGAACTGGTTTCTCGCGGAAGGACAGCGGCCACACCTTGGGACGATAATTCCCGAAAAGCGCTCATGGCCACATCCAAGAGTCGCCGCGGTTGCAATTCTCCTTGAATTAAACCCCAGAGACGTTGCACTTCGGCCGTGTGGAGACGGTCATCTTCCGTTAAAGCTAATAGCAATTGACGACGCAGATAACGACCTTCTTCCGAGAGAAGAAAAGTGATGCCTAATTGCGCGGTGGGCAGTAAATCGAAGTTACTTTCCGATCGAGCCATTGTAATCATGTTTTCTAGGCGTTGCCACTGAAATTTACCGTCTTTGAACAGTACATCCAGTAAACGCCGGCGCAGTTGGGGTGATTCCCCGGTCAGGAGACGTTTAGCGACGTAGGGATAGGCCACTTGGACGATTTTGAAGTTAGGATCGAGGGTGAGGGCTGCCCCTTCTTGGGTGACGAGGGAACGAATAATCAGGGCGAATTTGGCGGGAATCCGGAAGGGATACTCGTACATCAATTCGGAGAAATCATCGGTAATGGTGCGGAAATTGAAGTCACCGACCCTTTGACCGATGGCATTGCCTAAAACTCGTTCTAGGGCGGGAATAATTGGTTTTATATCGGTTTCTGGGGTTAAAAATCCCAGTTTGACAAAGTTGCTGGCTAGGTTTTCGTAGTCTTTGTTAATTAAATCGACGACGCAACTGGCGAGGGTTTCTTTAGTTTCCTCCTCTAACTGATCCATCATGCCAAAATCGATATAGGCCATGCGACCATCAAAGGTGGCGAAAAGATTACCTGGATGGGGATCAGCATGGAAAAAGCCGTGTTCGAGGAGTTGCTGTAATCCAGAGGTTACGCCGATTTTAACGATATTATTGGGGTCTAATCCTAAAGCTTTGATGTTCTCGGTATCGGTGAGTTTATAGCCATCAATCCATTCTAGGGTGAGGACGCGGCGACCACTATAACGCCAGTAGATACTGGGAACTTTAACTTCGGGGTTATTTTGGAAGTTGGTGGCGAATTTTTCAGCGTTGCGACCTTCGTTTTGATAGTCGATTTCCTCAAAGAGTTTGATGCCGAATTCATCGACAATCAGGGTGAGGTCGTGGCCGAGATTGAGGGGTAATAAACGACCGAATTTTTGGGCTGCCCAGCGCATTAGGTATAAATCGAGGCTTAAAAGCGCCCGCAGCCCCGGTCTTTGCACTTTAACGGCTACTTCTTCGCCGGTGGGTAGAATAGCTTTGTAAACCTGTCCTAAACTAGCGGCAGCCACGGGGGTGGGGGATATTTCTCGATAGGCTTTTTCTACAGGCATCCCCAATTCTGTCTCGATAAGGGCAAAAGCGATGTGGTTATCGAAGGGGGGAAGTTGGTCTTGCAGTTTAACTAATTCGTCTAAAAAGTCTTTGCGAACGAGGTCGGGACGGGTAGAGAGAGCTTGACCGACTTTGATGAAGGTGGGACCCAAACGGGTGAGAATTTGCCTAAGTTCGCTGGCACGCTGGTATTTATTGGCTTCTTCTTGCTTTGTCCATTTGTCCCAGAGGAGACTGAGGAGAAATAATCCTAAAGACCAAATAATCACGAAAGCGCGACCGAACAATTGCCAAGGTTTGTAACGGTATTCTTGAGCGATCGCTGCTGCACTGTAAGGAGTGAACTGTGTTTCTTCTCGTTTCCCGTCAGTTTGACTGTCTTGATGCCGACTCACTAGCTAATCTCTATATATCTTACGCCACTTGATATTGTATCTAAGTTCCTGACATCAGTATACAAAACTACACATTATTTAATGATTGTTATAATTCCCTGAGAAATCATAAGTATTTATAACTAGACTGCCGGGGAAATTCTCGGCTAGTGGATGTCCTCAAGTACCTGATGGATATTTTCAACAAGCTGTTCTATAAAGTTAACGGCATCATTAACCATATTTTCATCGATATTCCAGCGACTGCCAATGCCATAACTCGGGTCTATATCAGCTTCATGGGCGATTTTGTTCCTTCGCTCAACAATTGCGCTAAGTTGGTTTTTAATATCTTTAGCTGGTTTATTTAGTTTGCTGGCCACTTCTTTCCACAATTCCTTGGCTGAAATTAGTCTAATGGCATCCGCTATCTTGTTCGGTTGTTGATAGCTTTCATAGCTGAGTTTTTCTCTAATTTCAGCCTCTAGCCAATGATTACTATTAAGTTTGTTGGTGAGGAGATTTTCAATCATTGGTAGTACCTCGGAAATTGAGCGAGATTCTTGACCAAAAAAAGAACCGTAGTTTTGTTGAATTTCGTTCTCTAACCAAGAGCCAATACTAATAGCTATCAATCGTTCTTGTCCTGCGCCATTCAAGGAGACTTTAAAACGAGAAAAGGCAGATTGAGAACTGTTAGGAGTGGGAGAAGGTTCTGAACGTTGGCCTCGATAAATTTCTAGCATTCCTAGAGTAACCACTTCGTGAATATAATAATCTAAAGCGCTCACAGTCAGGACTAAAGCCGCTCTGAGGATATCCGATACATCTAGGGCGGGAGTAGTCTGAGATTTGAGGGAATTGTGGATAGCGATCAAGTCACGAACGCGGGCAATGCTAAGGCGAAATTGTTCAATTGCTAACTGCATAAATCTCGGAGGTAAGACCGATAACTTTGTCTGCTAAGTCAGAAAAAATCTTTTTAAAGTCCTCTTGTTTTTCTTGGGCTTTACCTAACACTTTACCCTGCCACTTAGCTGATTTCAATTGTTCAGCAGTTAGCGCAAAAACAGGCATTTGATGCTCTTGAGATAAGGCAATAAGACTATTAAAATTAGGAATTTTTACTAGAGTACAGCAGTCTGGTACACCATTCTGATCGTAGATAAATTTCGGTAGCATCATGCCATTTTTTCCTAGGGCTGGAATCATTTTATTGCCGATATTTTCCTCGATTGTGTTAATCCAGTTTTCAAAGGCTTTTGTTTCTTTTCCACGAATAATTCGATAGTTCTGAACAATAGTTCCCAAAAAATGTAGGTTAACTTCGGGGAAGGGATAGTTGGCGGTTTTGAGAATTGGTAAAGCACTAGCTGCCTTAGCCCATTGGTGCCACTTAGGCAAGATTTTAGTTAAAGAATCGATAGCCATAACCGAGAAAAAATCGGCTGTGGTTGGCACAATAAAAAAGTTGCTGGTCATCAGTATATTTTGATTGATTGACCCCAAACTGGGACTCATATCGATTAAAATATAGTCAGCTTGAAATCTTTCGGCAGTTTTGTCTAATAAATATGTAATCGCACCGGGGAGATTTTTTAAAGCCTGAATTGACCCACTAAGTTCTTGAGCAATACCTAGGGTAACTTCATATTCAGCTAATCCCACATGACCAGGCAGTAAAAATAAGTCATCACGACCATCAATAGGAATACAGTCCACAGCTTCGATTAATCTCGGTTGAGACTCAAAAGCAGGTGCTAAAGCTGTTTTAATATTAGAGTAAGTATTGTAGATGGCTTGTAGTCTTTCCTCCCTATCTTCACTTTCATTAGTCAAAGCCATACCAGTTAAGTTACATTGGGGATCGGTATCGACAATAATTACTCTTTTGCCCTTCTCAGCAAGCATCCAACCAAGGTTAAAAGTGGTTGTAGTTTTGCTCACTCCACCTTTATGATTAAAAAAAGCTATTTTTTGCACCATGGCATTAATTATATTTGAAGATTGTTGCCCTTGGTCATTATTGTAACATCAGTGTGGAGATTTTGCCATGATTTCTAGGCTAGAATCAGAGTTTCGGATTACTCGTTTTAATGCCTAGCAATTAAGGAAAAATTGCGCCATGGTTTCCACCCTAACACCCCCAACCAGATATTTAAGCAATTTCATCGGGATTAATGCCCAATTCTCGCAGCTTTTGGGCTAATTTTTCCGCCCGTTGTTGTTCTCTTTCTTTGGCTAATCTTTCCTGTTCTTTGGCTAATCTTTCCTGTCGGGCTGACTCTTGAGGGGTGGGAACCAATTCACCCGATTCGGTGAAATAGCGCAATTTATTGGCAAAAATCCCTAAATATAATCCTAGTTGCTTACTCCATAAATAACCGTTTTTATTGGGGGTAATCGGTTGGTATTGTCCCTCGATTAAAGTGAATCCTTGCCATTCTAAAGTATTGGGATCAAACAAAAAATACTCAGGAGTCCGGAAAGTATGCTGATATAGTTCCTTTTTGGCTTTTCTGTCCACATTAGCGGTGGAATCGGAGAGAATTTCGATGATTACATTGGGATATTTACCCCCTTCTCCCCAGACGACCCAACTTTTCCTGGGACGTTTCTCCGTATCTAAAACCACGAAAAAATCTGGTCCACAAAAATCTCGCTGTTTCAGTTGTCTTTCGTTATAATAAATAGTCAAATTGCCCGAGGCATAGTAATCGTTTCTATCTTGCCAGAGCCAATCAAGACAAGATAATAATAAAATAATTTGTTGTAAATGCAGATCACTTTCCAAGGGTGGTTCATCACTCCATAAATCGGTGGGAGGACAGACAATATCGGTAGCAATATCTAGGGTTGTCATCGTTTATAAACCCATTGAGTCAATTTGGGGTGATTCTAGCAACAAGCCACAATCAATACACTTATATTATAAGTCCGATCGTTTTGCTTGGGGTACATCTCATTTTTGTAAATCGACTAAGTTGCGATTTTTAAGGGGAAACTTTCTCCTAAAATCGGCCGTTACTTTCGGTTTTATCACTCAATCCAAGCTTTTGGGGGGTTCTACCCCCCAAACCCCGGAGCGCATTAGTTTTTCGGTGAGATGCTTACACGCGATTGTTCATATTTTTGTACCAATTTAATAGTCACTGATAATTGCTGATTGTCGGTATTTCTGCAAATGTGGGATGCAGCCCTTAATCTTCCGCTCGGTCCTAGGGAGATTTTTGTCAAGTCTGAACTCGAATTAGTTAACAATTTGGTGAAGGTGAATCAACGAGAGCCGTTAATCTTTATTAAGGGGGATTTGCCCTCAATTTCCTTAGTTGAAGGACTTATAAAAACCAGAGGAAAGCAATTAAAATAATAGTGAGAGTGGCGGCAAAAATGAGAGCGTATTCAATTTTTTGATTGATAATACCAATAACCACAACTAGGGTAATTGCCAGAAGAAACACACCGATATAGACTAGATCTTGACTACCTGAATTAACTAAATTATTATTTAAAGTCGGTGTGGGTGTGGGAGTTTGTAGAATGGTTGATGAGAGACTAATCGTGGAGGTAATGAACATAAATATTTATGACTACCATAGAACTAATTTTATACAGTAAACCGGACTGTCATCTTTGCGAAGGGTTGCTAGAGAAACTAGAAAAAATCCGTCAACCGGAGTGGCAGTTAGAAATTAGGGACATTACCAGTCGAGAGGATTGGTTTAACGCTTATCAGTACGAAATCCCCGTCCTCTGTCAAAAACTAGCCACGGGGGAAAAAATCCTTCCTCGTCTTTCCCCCCGGGCAAATGCCGAACAATTGGCCCGTCTTTTAGCCAATAATTTAACCTAGGGGCTAATTACCCGGACTAGGAATAACGACCGGACTAGGAGAGGGAGAAGATTGGGCGACCGGTTGCGGTTTGGCTGGGGGTTGAGTTTGATACCATTTAAAGTGTTGGTAGGCCGTGCGCGATATTTGTTGAATCAGAGTCCTAGCGTTACTATCATTGTGGGGACGTTTGACCATCACTGCTCCTAGATAGCGTTTCCCGTTGGGCATATCAATAATCCCCGCATCCGCTAACATCGAGCCAATATCACCGGTTTTATGGGCAATATCGGCGGATTTCTCGATACCTTGGGGCAGCAGGGTGCGAGTGCGCGTTTCCTGCATAATATTCAATAGACGATCTCGGGAACGTAAACTGAGTAATTCCCCTTGATTAACTTTTCCTAAGATTGTCACCAAATCTCTCGGACTTGTGGTATTGGTTCCTTCCAAATCAGGTAAAGGGTTATTAATTACCGTACTGGTCAAACCCCAAGCTTGAAAACGCTGATTAAGAGCCTTTTTGCCTCCCATGCGCTTAATTAACATATTAGTAGCGGTATTATCGCTAATTACGTTCATTTTAGTGGCGGTTTCTAGGGCAGTATAGGTTTTATTCGCTCCTAGATACTGCATATCCCCGGACCCACTGGCCATGACATCCTTAGTGGCCACAAGGGGTTCATCGAGACGAATTTTTCCCGCATCCACATCCTCAAAAAAGGCCACCAGAATCGGGATTTTAATCGTACTAGCGGCGGCAAAAATAGTATCTCCGCGAAAATTAGCGTAAGCACCGTTATCGAGGTCAATAAATAAAGCTCCCGCCTGTAATTTCGGATATTTGACCGCTAAAGCCTGTAATTTCTGGTTGAGGCTGCTGAGATTTTCGTTTAAAACTAACGTGGTCGGTTTCGGGGTGACGGGTTGGGGAGTCGGGGAATTAGTAGCGGTGGGTTTTGGATGTAGGGGTAATTTGCTCGGATCCACCACCGTTAAAACCGTACCAGCGATCGCACCTAAACCGACACCAAGGATAGAGAAGCGAAGAACCTGAAGGATAAAAGAGGCGATTAGGTTATTTTTACGCTGTTTTTGCGACTTTTTAACTGGTAAAGACCTTTTTTTATTGTTTGAGTCCATGGACTTAGGGGACCCAGGGCCGGATTGGACTTTAGTAGGACGACGAGTTACTTGACGAGTCACGGTTTTCCTCAAGGGTATCCAGATTTATTATCGATCGCTAGGAGATTTTTTTTTCTTGCCCTTGAGACTATCAAGACCGAGAAAAAGTTGCCCGATACTTTCAATATGACCGATAATACCCCGCAGCAGGGCTAATTCCTCCACCGTGGGCCGGGCCCGATGATAAAATTGCCGGAATTTCTCCATCCTAGCGGCGGCGGTGTGGGGGTAAAGATAGCCAATTTTGAGCAAAAAGCTCTCTAAGTGCTGATAATAGGCTTCTAGAGCCTCAAAAGTGGCATTAGGGGGCGTTTCTAACCGGGGTTCGAGCCTATTTTCCGTCGCCATTTGGTACAGTTCGTAGGAGCAAACCGCCACCGCTTGGGCGAGATTGAGGGAGGAATATTGAGGATTAGCGGGAATACCGACAAAACGCTGGGCGTGGTTCAGTTCGCTGTTACTTAAACCCCGGTCTTCTGGCCCGAAAATTAAGGCCGATTCCAGGTTAGGGGTGAGTAACCAGGGTAAGGCGGCCCGGGGTGTTTCGAGGGGAGTATTCAGGTGACGGGGTTTCGAGGTGGTGGCAATGATGCGATGACAACCCTGCAAAGCTTCCCCAAGGGTGGCTACCCGTGAACAGTTTTCTAGGACTTCAATCCCGTGTACTGCCATGCGTCGCGCTTCTTCTCCCAGGATATCACAGGCAGGATTGACGATAATTAAGCGACTTAAGCCCATATTCCGCATAATTCTGGCGGTGGAACCCACATTTAAGGCTCCTGCTGGTTCGACCAAAATAATTCTCAGGCGATCGAGTGGGGAACTCTGATTATTTTCATCTACACTCATAGATAAGGCGCAGTTTTTGACTTTTTAATTTTAATCATGGCACGTCAGATATCGAAGTCCGATCTTCCCAGTAAAATTTGTCCCGTTTGCGGTTTATCCTTTACTTGGCGCAAAAAGTGGCAAAAATGTTGGCATGAGGTCAAATACTGTTCAGAACGTTGTCGTCGTCGCAAGTCCTCGGCCAATCAGTAAAAAGCCGAGAATTTTAAATATCAAATAGGCACTCCTGCAAAGGGCAATTTTTAGCTGAGGACTTAGATGGGTAATTAATTTTGCTTGGGTACTCTATTAGCTTTTAATTTTACGGCTAATTTAGTAAGCTGATACTTGGCTAAATTAACTTTTTCTTAAGAGAATCTCAATGCACATTGCCTGGTTAGGAAAAAAATCTCCTTTTTGCGGTAACGTTACCTATGGGCGAGAAGTGACTAATTCCCTGCTCGATCGAGATTATCAAGTCAGTTTTCTACATTTTTCTTCCGAAAAACCCACCGTCAGCGATTGGCCGGACTTTTACGACGAAATCACCCTGCCACGTCTCTATAGTTCCCAAGTCTATACTATTCCCACCCTGAAATCGAGTCGGGTTCTACAGGATAAACTCAGGGAACTGAAACCCGATCTAGTTCATGCGTCCTTACCCCTGTCTCCCCTCGATTTTCTGCTACCGGAAATTTGTGAGTCCTTAGATTTGCCTCTGGTGGCGACTTTTCACCCGGCTTTTGATAGTAAAATTCGCAATCTCATCTCCAGTACCCAATTATTAACCTACCAACTACACGCCCCTTTTTTAGCTAATTACGATAAAGTAATTATTTTTTCCACCTCTCAACGGGATTTTTTAGTTAAATTGGGAGTTCCCGAAGAAAAATTAGCAATTATTCCCAATGGGGTTGATATTAATAAGTATTGTCCAGGACCATCGAATATTAAATCTCAATATAATGCCGATTGTTTATTTGTTTATCTCGGTCGGATCATGCCAGAGAAAAATGTAGAATCTTTATTGAAAGCCTGGAAAAAAACCAATTTAGGGGATAGATGCAAACTGCTCATTGTTGGTGATGGCCCGTTGACTCCTTCCCTCAAACCTTTTTATGGAGAAGAAGATGGTATTATCTGGTTAGGTTTTATCGGCGATGAAAATAAACGAATTGAAATTTTGCGCGGGGTTGACGGCTTTATTTTACCCTCATTAGTGGAAGGTTTATCGATTTCCCTCTTAGAAGCGATGGCCTGCGGTGTTGCTTGTCTGGCTACGGATGTGGGGGCCGATGGGGAAGTGTTAAAAGGTGCGGGAATAGTTCTAGATACTAAAGGACTAATTACCCAATTAAAAACTCTCTTGCCTGTCTTACGAGATCATCCCGAATTAACCACAATTTTAGGACAAAAAGCCCGTCAAAGAGTTTTAGACTCTTATACTCTTAGCAAAAATATTGACCGCTTACAGTTAGTTTATCAAGAAGTGTTATCCAAAAAACAATCTTCTCTTAGCTACTTTCACTAAGGAATTTATATGACGATTGCCCGGACAATTTGCTTGGGATTTATTGCGGTAATTTTAGCGGGAACTTCCCTGTTGATGTTGCCTGTTTCTACCACTAGCGGCACTTGGAATGACCCAATTGTTGCCCTCTTTACCTCCACTTCTGCCGTCTGTGTCACGGGTTTAGCAGTAGTAGATACGGGTACTTATTTTTCTTTTTGGGGTCAATTATTTATTGCTTTATTAGTGCAAGTGGGAGGTTTGGGTTATATGACCACTACCACTTTTTTAATGTTATTAATTGGGCGAAAATTTGACCTGAGACAGAAGTTAGCGATTCAAGAATCCTTTGATCGACCTTTCCTGCAAGGTAGTCAAAGTTTAATGAAATCAGTGATTGCTACTACTCTAGTTTTTGAGTTAACAGCAACTTTTATTATGTTAACTGTCTTCGCCCAAAAGTATGATTTTAGATATGCGGTGTGGTTATCTTTATTCCATAGTATTAGTGCCTGGAATAATGCGGGTTTTGGCTTGTTTAAAGATAACTTAATGTCCTATCAGTCTTCAATTATTATTAACTTATCTATCACAGGATTGATCATTTTTG
The DNA here is from genome assembly GCF_020245605.1 of Microcystis sp. M061S2. Classification (NCBI taxonomy): domain Bacteria; kingdom Bacillati; phylum Cyanobacteriota; class Cyanophyceae; order Chroococcales; family Microcystaceae; genus Microcystis; species Microcystis sp. M061S2. The sequence continues at coordinate 32,344 of NZ_JADBUP010000006.1, forward strand.
GAGGTATCGGCTATCAGGTAATTATCGAGTTTTACACTTGGTTTATTTACCGCTTTCAATATAAACGAAAAGGCTTTGTTTTTTCCCTTAACTATAAAGTTGCTATCAGTACAACTATATTTTTATTAGTGATAGGAACCTTGGCTTTTTTACTTACTGAACAGGGAAATGGTGACACTTTTGCTAATTTATCAATTAAAGATAAATTGCTGGCCGCTTGGTTTCAATCGGTAACATCGAGAACAGCAGGATTTAATACCATTGATATTGGTAAAATTTCCGTAGAAGGTTTATCAATTACCATGGCTTTGATGTTTATTGGTGCCAGTCCTAGCGGTACAGGGGGCGGTATTAAAACCACAACCTTTAGGATTTTATACAACTGTACCCGCTCGGTTTTAAGAGGCCGTGAAGAAGTTACTCTCTATCAAAGGCGCATTCCCACGCCGTTAATTTTAAAGTCAATGGCGGTGGTTTTTGGTTCGGTTATAGCGATTATTATCTCCACCCTAGCTATCTCATTTGTGGAGACAGATTTTCAAATGATTCAACTGTTTTTTGAGGTAGTTTCTGCCTTTGGAACTGTCGGCCTATCTATGGGTATAACTGCCGCTTTATCACCGATTTCTAAGTTAATTATTGTTTTTATGATGTATTTGGGACGGGTAGGAGTTATACTTTTAATAGCGGCTATTATCGGCGATCCGAAACCAACAGTTATTAATTACCCCGAAGAAAACCTTTTAGTGGGATAATTAATAAGTAGGTAAGTGTTAAAAACTCTCAGCTCCCCCCGCCTATCGCTTACAGGTGTAGGTTTATTACAAAAAGGTGAGCAGTCACATACTCATGGTGAGAAAACCAAGCTAGAGATTTAGAGGAGCATCGTGAAAGACAATGCTAAACAACAAATATCTCAAGCAGTGGTCGTGCATAGAATCAGAACATCTGCCCCATTTGTCAATACCGCAAGCTATCGGATTGGCAACTTGGAGTTTTGGCATGGTCATGACCAAATCGAGCAGTTTGACTCAGGTGTCGAGGTTGATTGCGGCAGTCAACGAGGAAAAACCCAACACAGTCAGGTAGAGACTGAAAGAATGGTATGAGTCCTGGAAAGCGAAAAAAGGAGAAAAGCGCAGCACTCTTGAGATAAGCAGTTGTTTTGCACCTTTGTTAGTGTGGGTCATCAGTTTACTGCCTATAACTATAGAAAGAATCGCCCTAGCACTGGACGCGACCACTATTGGCAGTCTCGAAGGGTTCCGCTTCCAGACGTGCGAGGTCATTCTGTTATTCTGACTTCCCCTCCCGACGACTGGCTACTGACGACCGACTCCTAACCCCACCAACAAACTTTTTGCCGCAAAGCCTAATTATGTCTGATTTACGTCAATACGCTCCAGCAACAGAACGCAATCGTCAGCCGATTTTAGAAGTTCTCAGCCAATTTTTACCAAAGACTGGGAATATCCTAGAAATATCTAGCGGCACGGGTGAACACGCTGTTTTTTTTGCTCCTCGTCTTGCTCCTTGTCGTTGGATTCCCTCGGATTGTCACCCTCTGGCTCTAGATAGTATTCGCAGTTGGTGCGATTATTGTCCTAGTTCCAATCTCGCTCGCCCCCTATTTATCGATGTTCATCAGTCAGTTTGGGCGATAGAGACGGAAAATATCGTCATTAATGCCATTGTTAATATTAATATGATTCATATCGCCCCTTGGTCCGCTTGTTTAGCTTTAATGGCGGGAGCGAGTCGCCTTCTCAGTCCGGGGGGAATTCTCTATCTTTATGGTCCCTATAAACGACAGGGAAAACATACTTCTCCTAGTAATGAAAGCTTTGATTTTTCTCTCCGTTCTCAAAACTCTGCTTGGGGAGTTAGGAATTTAGAAGATGTGGTGCAAGCAGCGAGCGATCGAGGTTTACAATTGTTAGAAGTAATTCCTATGCCCGCTAATAATCTCTCGGTTTTATTTCAATTGCCTTAACATAAGTAGTTAGGTGTTAAAAACTGTCAGATGCCCCCTTATTAAGGGGGTATTAAGGAGGGACTAAGGGGGGATCGGCACCCCCTTATCAAGGGGGCAGGGGGGATCGAACCCAAAATCTATCTTCAATTTTCCTAACTTCATAATTCATAATTCATAATTCATAATTCCCACTGATAACTGATAACTGATAACTTACTTCCAACCGGCGCGATTCATTACCTGTACTGCTTTGGCTAAATTAGGACCATAATTAGCCACACTAACGGTATCTTCTTTTCCGCGTCCGAGTTTTGCTAGAACAGGGTCTAAAGCAACGCCTCGAACGACGGGATATTCTTGATTACCCTTAGCAAAAAAGTTCTGTGCTTCATTGCTAGAAAGATACTCTAAAAATTTAATTGCCGATTCTCGATTGGGGGCAGTTTTAATTAAACCACCACCGCTAATATTAACGTGAGCGCCGCGCCCTGTTTGGTCGGGGAAAATTACGCCTACTTGGTCATAAATTGCCCGTTTAGCGGGGTCTTTTTCTTCGGCATACCCCGCTAAGTAATAGGTGTTAGCTAGGGCTAAATCAGCAATTCCTGCGGCGACAGCTTCGATTTGTGCCTTATCATTTCCCTGGGGTGGACGGGCAAAATTAGCCACTAATCCTCGACACCATTTTTCTGCGGCCGCTTCCCCTTGGATGTCGATTAACCAAGCGGTAAAAGATTGACTATAGATGTTACTGGATGACCGGGTGACGACTTTTCCTTTCCATTTGGGATTGGTTAAATCCCCATAGGAATCGATTTCTCTGGGGTTAACTCTGTCTTTGTTATACATGATTACCCGCAAGCGTTTACTAAACCCGAACCAGTGACCTTTGGGGTGACGCAAATTAGCGGGAATTCTTTGGGTGAGAATGCGGGAATTGACCGGGGCAAAAATTCCCTGTTGGTCGGCCCGCCATAATCTCCCCGCATCTACCGTCAGGAGTATATCGGCAGGACTATTGCGGCCTTCGCTTTTGATCCGTTCGATTAATGGGTCTGCTTCCCCTTCCACGAGGTTAATTTTTATTCCCGTTTGTCGGGTGAAGTTGTCATACAATCGTCGGTCGGTGTTGTAGTGACGGGAGGAATAGAGGTTTAATTGTTTAGTTTGGGCGGAAACTTCGTTTATTTTCCCTAATTGACCCACTGCTAACGCTAAGGTGGCTGTTCCCGCGCCTAGAAAGACTCTACGAGTTATTTTATCGTTCATTGCTCGATTCTTGGTAAAGTTGTCTTTTCCTATTGTACAGCTATTGAGAATAATTCTTATCTGTGCGAAAAATTATTTGTTGGGCTAGGGCGGTAGATGGGGTAAAATCAAGGTAAAATCAGGGTTTTTTGTTTTAATGAGGCTAATAAATCCTCGAATCTATCGCTAGTTAAGTTCAATAAGCCCAAAATGTTACCCTAAGCTCGATCGAGGGTATTGTGGAATAAAAGCAGCGAGAGTCAAGATAATGATCAACAGTAATCACCAACAAGCGATCGAGCTAATGTTAGCATCGGGAGACCATGATCAATTATTGTTATTTTGTCAGCAAGCACTGGCGGTTCATCCGGAAGTGACTGATTATTATCCCTATCTGGGATTAGCTTATCTGCTGCTAGGGCAGCAAGCAACAGCGCAAGAAATTTGGTTATTTTGGCTGTTAGAATCAGAGTCCAGTCAGGATTTAATTATGCTGCTCAAAAAAGAGATAATTAGAAATCTTGATTGCTGGCAGTTTGGCCAAGCTAAATTAATCTATCTTCCGTGGCTAGAATTAGAAGAAATAGAAGGCGATGAAGAGATAGAAAATTATGCCCTGACTGCGATAAACTCCTGTCTTCAAGAGGTGCAAGAGGCAATTAATCGGCGAGAATATACTTTAGCTGAGGACTTTTACTTAAGAATTTTATCTTGGCGTGAACAATTAGCTTACATCTGGCACGATTTAGGATATTTATACTATATAATTAACCGACTAACAGAATCTTTTAACTGTTTAGCACGAGCCATCGAATTAGAGGAAAATCAAGCCTTATATCATTATACTATGGCCATGGTGCTAGAAAAACAATCACGTTTAAATCTAGCTTTATCAGCTTATCAAAAAGCGATTGATCTCAAGGCTAATTTTGTCGATGCTTATAATAAACTGGGCAATTTATTTTATAAACTAGGGCAGCTAGAGTCAGCCGAAAAAATCTATCAGCAGGGAATTAATAACCAAGCTGATTTTTATCCTTTCTACATCAATTTAGGCAATGTCTATTTAGTTAAACAAGCTTGGACAGAGGCAAAAAATGCTTATAAAAAGGCCCAACAACTGGCAGGAGATAGACGAGAAATTAGTCAAAATCTCTCCCTTTGGGAAATTCTGCAAGCTGACCAAAAAAGAGCGGATCTTTACTCAGGTGATTATTTTTATCAAAGAAACCTCTATCAATTAGCATTAAACTATTATCAAAAATTATTAGCAATTAAAATAGAGGACAGCAACTTTTATTTAAATTGCGCCCATTGCTATCTCATTCTTAAAGAAGAAAAACAAGCTTTGGAAGTGTATAAAAAAGGCATTAGCTATCATCTAGAAAATATTGATTTACATTTGCGCCTAATTTGGTTACTACAAAATAATTATCCGATCGAGGTGGCAATTCAAGCAACTAAATCGGCCTTAGAGTATCTTCCCGATCACCTATCTCTGAAGTTAGAATTAATGCGTTTAATGCCAATAGTTTACACAACTCAAGCCGATATTATGCAATATCGATCAAACTACGAGAAACGGTTAGATAATATCTTGGAAAACCTTGATTTAAACACTAACAATCAACAACAAAAGGCTTGGAAAAATATTGGATTAAGAACTAATTTTTATCTTCAATATCAAGCCAAAAATGATTTAGAACTACAAAAAAAATATGGAGAATTAGTTTATAAAATTGCCTCGGTTAACTTTCCTAATTGGGTGAAAACCCTAACCATGCCTACGAGAAAAATCCGTCTTGGCTATATTTCTGCTCACTTGCGTCATCACACAGTAGCGAAACTTTTTCAAGGATGGTTGCAGTGGCGAAATCGAGAACAATTTGAAATTTATTGTTATGGAATAGATATTAATAACATCTTCGATAATTTTACGAGAGAATATCAAGAGCAAAGTGATTATTTTTATCAGTTTGATAATCTGGTCAATATAGAAAGAATTGCTCAACATATTTTAGATAATCAGTTACATATTCTGGTTTATTTAGATATTGGTATGGATGCTCGTACTACCCAACTAGCAGGATTGCGTTTAGCTCCAGTACAATGTGTAACTTGGGGACATCCAATCACCTCAGGATTACCAACCATTGATTATTTTATCTCCAGTGAATTAATGGAACCCACGGAGGGAGATAATCACTACAGTGAAAAATTAATTCGCTTATCCAATTTAGGTATTGCCTATCCTAAACCTTCCCTTCCTCCCCAGAGAAAAACTCGTTTAGAGATGGGATTAGCCGAGGATAAAATCATCTATTTAAACTGTCAGAGTTTATTTAAATATCTGCCAGAAAATGACGATATTTTTCCTAGAATTGCCCGACAAGTTCCCCACAGCCACTTTATTTTTATCTGTCATCGTAGCGAATTTGTGACCCATTGCTTTCAGTCGAGATTAAGTCAAGCTTTTGATAAGTATGGACTCAATTGGCAAGATTACGGGGTAATGATGCCACAATTAGAACAAAATGATTATTTTCAGCTTAACCTATTAGCAGACATCTATTTGGATAACTTAAGTTGGTCGGGGGGAAATACCACCTTAGAAGCAATTGCCTGTCAGCTGCCAGTTGTTACCTGTCCGGGGGAATTTATGCGCGGAAGACATTCCTATGCTATCTTGAAAAGATTAGGCATAACCGAGACAATTGCTACGGATAAAAATCACTATCTTGAAATTGCTATCCGTTTAGGTTTAGATAATCAATGGCGACAAAAAATCAAAGATTATACTAAAATGAATATCGATACAGTATTTAACGATCAAACCTCTGTAGAAAGTCTAGAAAGATTTTATCAATCTCTAGTAGGAGAAGGTAAATAAAACTTTAGAGCTAGATAAAATTTAAAAAACTCACATCCGACGACCGACTCCCCCAAACGAAATCATTAAGATAAATGCTATCATTGAAACCCGATTAAATTTTCGATCGCCTTGAGCAAATCTTGATTAGTCCAATTCCGGTACAGATAAGCGGCGATCGCACATCCCCCCGCACCGACTCCCTCTTTGACGAAACCCTGTTCATAAGCTTGCAAAACCGGGTATTTAGAGGCAGAAAAGTCTAATTTTGTGGATAATAAAGGCACTTTTCCGATCATTCGGGCTAATCCCACCGTATCCCCCGTTTTATCTTCCGCTACCCAGCGAGTTGTGCCGACGATGATATTTTCCCAGTTAACTGGATAGGCATATTTAGCCACTAGAGCTTTAATTAGGGCAGAAACGGCTAACATTTGGGTTCCTCCGGCGAGGAGTACCCCACCCTGCCGACTGGCGGCGATCGCCATGCCAGCGACGAAAATCTGCTGAGGATCGCCTAGGGCGGCGATTACCTCAAAAGGATCAAAAATTTCTTTTCGGGCTAATCCCTGCTCAACTATTGCCTGTTTCTGAGCATGATTGCAATGGGGATGGCTGCTATTAACTTTGCCGTTGGCTCGATAACCCAATCCGGTGAGGATGGCGAGGGCGGTGGTGGTGCCACCGACCACACACTCGCCGATAATTAGATAACTAGACTGGCGGGCTAGTTTTTCTCCCCAAGCTAATCCTTGGGCGAACAGGTGTTTTACTATGGTCAAGTCCAGGGCGCGGCCGGTGGAGAGACAACGGGCCGGTTGTCCCCCCAGTTCGATATAATCGACGGCCGGGGGCAAGGGTAAACCGGCGTTAAAAACCCGGACGGGAATGGCTAATTTTTCCACCACGGCGCGGGTAATATAGGCAGGGGAGGCTCCCACCGTTAGGGGTGGTAGGGGATAACGGGGATGGGGAGAAACTCCTTTAACGATAAATTCGGCATCGGCGATCGCTGTATATTTTCTATCTTCTGGGGTAGCACCGGCGGTGGAGATTCCGGGGATTAATCCTGTCTCGGTAAAACCTAAAACTAGGGCAAATATCGGAGAAGATTTTTGATGGCGCTCTAACCAATTTTGCCCCCGTTCGATTTCCGTGTAAATTTTAATCATCTGTTGATTTTGTCCTCTTACTTATCACTATTTCCCTCTCTCCATGAGATGATCTTTGATTTCAACATATTTAGAAAATAAGTTATCAATACTAGCCAGTTTTGCCCCGTATGCTAGGGCTGTAGCCATAATAATACGGTCAAAAGGATCTTTGTGAATGGGAGATAAATTAACGGCTCTAATGGCAATTTCGGGGGTAATTGAAAATATATCTATTTTAGCTACTGTTAAAGCTTGTTGAATCCACTCTTGAAGGGGATAACTTAATTCTAATCTCCCCCGTTGGTTAGCAAGGGCTATTTCATAGCAAGAAATGGGGGAAACTCCGAGAGATTCTGCTAACTCAAATTTTTCTAGCCAATGCTCGGGAAATCTGTCAAAATTGCCATTTATTAACCACAACCAAATATGAGTATCAAGCACAATTACTTCAGACATTCCCAATCTTCTTCATCTACAATAGGACTGACCATATCACCTAGTATTTTAGCTTTACCCACCATATTCTCAACTGGAAAATGACGTTTGAATAAGGATGGTTTTTCTTCTAATAAGTTGTTTTTGCTGGCGGTGAAATTTTTAATTAATTGATAAAGTTCATCTAGTTGTTCTTCAGGTAAATTATCAATTGCTGTTTGAATAAGTTCTTTAACAGTCATAGTTTTACTCTCTATTTTCTGAACTTGAGTTATACTATAACACAACGGTTCCTTCAATAAAGGGACTCATCTTGAGATTTTACCTAAAATACAGCAGACTAAAAAGACTCATTTAAACCGTTTATTCTTAGATTAGCGGAATCTCCCCTAATGCAAGAGTGCCTCGTCTCAAAAAGTAATTTAAACACTTAACAGCTTATGTCTCCCCTGTCTTCTGCAATTATCGATACTTGGCGACGTTTTTACCGAGATCCCCTGGCAACAATAGGAGCGATCGCATTAATTATAATTATTCTTGCCGTCCTATTCGGTCCGATTTTTTATCGGGTCCCCATCGATACCATTGATTTTAGTCAAACCACTGCTCCCCCTAGTTTAAAACATCTTTTCGGCACTAACGATCTGGGCCAGGATCAATTGGCGAGGATTTTGGTGGGGGGTCGAATTTCCTTGGCGGTGGGGATTGCTGCTATGATAGTCGCGATTATTCTAGGGACAGCGATCGGGGCTATTTCCGGGTTTTACGGGGGCGCAATCGATGGCTTATTGATGCGATTAACGGATTTATTCCTATCTTTGCCCCAATTACCCCTACTTTTACTGATTGTCTATCTATTTCGCGATAGCATCAAAAAAATCGCCGGACCGGAAACGGGTATTTTTATCCTCGTGGTTTTGGTGATCGGGGGTTTAAATTGGATGTCGGTGGCGCGATTGGTGCGGGGAAATTTCTTAAAATTACGCGAGATGGAGTTTATCTCGGCTGCGATTGCTTTGGGGGCCACTCCTTTCCGTTTAATCTGGGTGCATTTATTGCCTAATGTTTTGGGAATGATCATCGTGGCGGCTACTTTAGCGGTGGGTAATGCGATTATTACCGAGTCAACCCTGAGTTTTTTGGGTTTGGGTTTTCCGCCAGATGTGCCGACTTGGGGACAAATGTTATTTAAAGCTAAAGATTACTTGACAACTGCCCCCCACTTGGTCATTTTTCCCGCTCTGGCTATCGTGATCACAGTGTTAAGTATTAATTTTATCGGTGATGGTTTACGCGATGTCTTTAATCCTAATGTTTAAGGAAGCGTAGAAGTGGATAATTGCCGAAAATTACCCAGAACCTCTATGATGATCAGTAACGATGGTGAGGAAATAAATACTGTGAGTAGCGTAACTGTCATTAGCGATCAGAAGTTTGACAAAGAGGTTTTTGAGGTCGAAAAACCCGTTTTAGTCTATTTTTGGGCGAGTTGGTGCGGTCCGTGCCGTCTGGTATCCCCCTCGATCGATTGGGTGGCCAAAACCTACGGCGAACGGCTAAAAGTAGTTAAACTAGAAATAGACCCTAACCCCAACTCGGTGGCTAAATGTGATGTTAAAGGTGTTCCTGCTTTACGCATCTTTAAAGATAACGAAATTATTGCCACTCATGAAGGGGCGATCGGCAAACAACAATTACAATCTTTTATCGATACCTATGTCAGCTAATTAGGTATCTGTGGTTATGAATAACTTAACCCTAGCACACCGCTTACAGGCACTACAATCCAACGTTTTTGCTGATATGGATCGGGCAAAAGCTGCCAGTAGAGAAGCGGGTAATGTCATTATCGATCTTTCGCTCGGTTCCTCCGATCTTGGGGCTGCTCCCCATGTTATCGATGCTATTGAGCGATCTCTCCACGATCCTCACACCCACGGCTATTTACTCCATAATGGGACCAGAGACTTCCGAGTAACTGCCGCTAACTGGTATAGCGATCGCTTTGGTGTCCCCGTCGATCCGGAAACGGAGGTTTTACCCCTAATTGGTTCTCAGGAAGGCACGGCCCATCTACCTTTGGCCATTCTCAACCCCGGAGATTTTGCCCTGCTCCTCGATCCGGGTTATCCCTCCCATTTGGGCGGTGTTGCCCTTGCCGGCGGTCAAATGTACGGAATGCCAATTTTGGCAAAAAATGACTTTCTGCCGGTTTTAGAAGACATTCCTGACCTAGTGCTGGCACAATCGAAGCTGATGGTCTTGAGTTATCCCCATAATCCCACCACAGCGATCGCACCTTTGGCATTTTTCCAAAAAGCGGTTGATTTTTGCCGTCAGCATAATTTAGTCTTAATCCACGATTTTCCCTATCTAGACATCTTTTTTGAGGGAACATCGCCCCCCCCGTCAATTTTACAGGCCGATCGAGATAAAACTAATTCGATCGAGTTTTTTACCTTTTCCAAGTCCTATAATATGGGCGGTTTTCGCATCGGTTTCGCCATTGGCAACCCGCAGTTAATTATGGCTTTGCGACAGATTAAAGCCATGGTTGATTTTAATCAGTATTTGGGCATTCTCAACGGTGCGATCGCTGCTTTAACCGGTAATCAAGATTCAGTCAAAGAAACCGTCGCTATCTTCCAAAAACGTCGGGATGTGTTTATTAATGCCCTAAATCGCATCGGTTGGCCAGTTGCCACCCCGGCCGCCACTATGTACGTTTGGGCGAAAATTCCCCCCAGTTGGCCGGGTAATTCCGTCGATTTTTGTCGGCAATTGGTGGCCCAAACCGGTGTCGCTGTTTCCCCCGGTTCCGGTTTTGGCAAGGGTGGCGAGGGTTATGTGCGTTTTGCCTTAGTTCACGATCCCGATATTCTAGAGGCTGCCGTGGAGAAAATTGGGGCTTTTTTGAGATAAAACCGATATTCTCAGCAGTGGTTATGCTGCAATCGATAACTTTCGCCTTGTTGCTGCTGATATTCCGGGTGATATTGGTAATGTGTCCACTCCCAAACTTTCTAGTATTATCGGACTAGGCATACTAGGTAGTGGTTTAGTGGTGCGTCCCATAGCTAAACGTCGTTAATCGGTGTGGGGTGCGGAGATGAGGCAAAATTTTGCTAATTCCCCACCCTTTGCAGTTAAAAGCTTTAATTGTGCTGCTGTCTTTGTAATTGCTCGATAGTTGCGGGGGATAAATCGGTAAATTGGGCGATTTCTGGGACAGGAAAGCCAGCAGATAGCATTTTCATGGCAATTTGTCGAGCTTTTTCGTCTTTACCTTTTTGTAGTCCTTTTTCCTCGCCTTCTCGCCGTCCTTTTTCCTCGCCTTCCTCTAAAATATCTTGATAGATGACGGATTCTCTCATAATGTCACTCCGAAGAATATTTTTAATCGTCTCTCGATTTAATACTAACCCAGCGAGAATACTGGTAGCGGCAGCGAGATTGCTTTGCACCTGTTTTTCAGAGATAGTTTCTAAAGAACGGGACACTTGACTTAACACCTGTTCGGGGTCATCGGTATTGCTGAGGACAGCAAAGGGTAATAAACCGGGATGATGGAAAAATTGTGGTGTCTTTTCTTCCCAAAGACGGATAACTTGGAAGGAATGAAAAGTTTCCCCCAGACGGAAGGTATTTTCTCGCACGAGGGGGGAATCACTGCGTCGCAGATAAATTACCACTTGACGCACTTGTTTTTGGGGATGACGACGATAGACGCGAATGCGATAATCGAGCATTCGGAAAGGAATTTTGGAGTCGGGGTCGGTTTGAAACTCGGTATGGAGA
>NZ_JADBUP010000060.1:0-38476 GCF_020245605.1 Microcystis sp. M061S2
GGCGTTGCTGAATTAAGCTATGAATCAGTAAGGAATAGGCACTTCTTGAAACTTCAGATAATGAATTAATAAACGAATAGAGTATCCTAACATTTCTGTAGACTTAGAATAGCAGAGTGTTTTGCGATGCAATCGGGCTAGATAATGTCTTAAACGTGTGTTCTCACCCTCTACTCTGGTCATATAAGTCTTACTAATTATATGGTCGCCCTCTGCTATAAAACATGGATAAACTGACCATCCATCACTCACATAAAAATAGCATCCCCAAGACTTAACTAATTCCCATAATGGGCGAAACGTTTCGCTACTATGATCTCCGATTACCCAACCTAAAATTCCTTTTTTAAAGTGGTCAACGGCTGTCCACACCCAGATTTTGTTTTTTTTGAGCCAACAAAGGTTTCCAATTCATCCAGTTCCCCTACTTCAGGAATTGTTTCTGGGTCATAGGAACCCCTGGCAATAATTCTCCCACAGATTTTACCCAATTAATTACGGTCGTATGATGAACTCCCTTTAGCCTTTCTATTCCTCTAAATCCCATCCCATTAACATAGGCAGTTAGGCATTCTCGCTTCGTTTTTTCGTCATAGCCTTTCTGTTTTTCATAGTTATCAATAAATTGACGGCCACAGGTTACACAAATATGATTTTGTTTACCTTGTTTATTGATGCCATTTTTACGGATATGGGTAGATTTACATTCAGGGCATTGCATTTTGATTTCCTCCATTCATATCTCTATTATGCAACGCCTAAAAACAATCTCCTGATTACTGATCACTGATTACTGATTACTGATTACTGATTAGGTGTCACCTTATCAATAACCTTGAGAGTCCCGTCATCCTTAACAGTCCAGACATCGTAACTACCGACCACATCGCCATTTTCGTCGATATCCACATTGCCACTGGCCCCTTGATAGTTAATATCCTCGCCTTTGCGAATCATTTCCAGGGCTTGACAAGCATCGGTTACTTCCGTCCCAGGGCCATTAGCCACCTCACGAATCTTGCTTTGAATCCCTTCACCTGTGTTAGATTTAGCCGCCTCAGCTGCTAACATCAATAAAATCGCCGCGTCCCAAGTATGGGGAACAAAAGCGGTGACATCCTTGCCAGTTTTTTCTTTCCAGAGAGTCGTAAAAGCGCTTAAAGCTTGACCGTCGGCCCCGGGGACAGTGCCTAGGGCCCCAGCAATAATTGACTTACCATCGGTTCCTTTCCCCACCTGTCTGGTGAAATCTTCCGAAAAAACCCCATCGGTGAGGAGGACGGTAACTCCTTTGGTCAATCCCTGTTTATAGGCCGCTTGTAGTAATAAACTGCCCGTTTCAGCGTAAAGGACTGCCGCTACAGCATCCGGTTGGTTAGCGAAGGCAGCCGCCGCTTCACTATCGAGAGTGGCAGCTTTCGGGTCATAACGGACGGGATTTTGCTTATTAGTGATAGTGCCGCCTAATTTATCGAAAGCGCTCACGAATTCCCGTTCAAATCCGACTCCGTAATCGTTATTGATCACGACGGTGGCCACATTTTGAAAACCCTTTTTCTTAGCTAGGACTGCTAAAGCTTGAGCTTGGTAGGTATCCGGGGGAGCCGTCCGCGCCCAAAAACCTTGAAAATCGCCTTTTTTCGCCCTATCAGTAAATACGGGACTGGTGCTACCCGGAGAGACTAACATAACTTTATTTCTCACCGCCACATCGACGGCTGCTCCCGAGACGCTACTGGCAAAGGAACCGATCACACCGGCTACTTTATCCACCTCCGCTAGTTTCGTCATTGCTGAAGCACCGGCGGCGGGATCGGTTTGGTCATCTTCTTTCACGAGGGTGACGGGTTTGCCATTGACTCCACCACAGGCATTGATAGTCTCCACCGCTAGGGCGGCTGCTTCGGGCATATTTTGACCAATAGCGGCTAAATCTCCAGTAATGGGCAGTAAAGCCCCTAATTTTAAGCCTTGATCACCGGTGGCAGTGGTGGTGGGACTAGAGGCGTTGTTATCCGGGGTTTGGGCATTATTACAAGCGGTTAAAAAGTTAGCTAAGAGGCTGATGCTCAGGGTTAGGGCTAGGGGCGATCGAATATATCTCTGCATGGCAGTAAAATCAAGGATGAGTTAAGGTTGCAAGGCTGAAAAACCCGGACTGGGAAAATTCTAATCGATGTTAGCATTCTCTCCAAATCAAACAGGTTTTCGTCTTAATTTAGATATTGATGGAAAAAACGGCTAATTTGTTCGATCTATGCACTAGGAATTATGAATTATGAATTATGAATTATGGTTCTTCGGTTTGTCTTATGCAACGTACAGGGTTATAAGGAATGAAACTCTTATAGAGAAAGACATTTGGCGATTTTTGTTAATTGTTTTCGATCTAGAGCGAACTAATCAATTAAATCTCTTGCCAGATAAGGATTTAGTCGATTTATGCCACCCGATCGAAGCAGACCAAGTAACGAAGAATCCTGAAAACTCGCATCTGATAACTGTTTACTGATCACTGGTCACTGATGGCTGAAAACCCACTTAGGAAGCTTTGGCTAAAACGGTGTTCTGGTTTAAAAACTGAATCGCGGTTTGGTATTGACTATCTTTTTCGGTGCCGATTTCCTCATAGGTGATCGGTTCCTGTGCCACCACTTGATCCGGCATAATTCCTAACTTATGAATATCATGGTGGCCGGGAGTTTCATATTTAGCCACAGTAATCGCTAATCCTGCCCCATCGGGTAACTCGAATAGGGACTGAATTAATCCCTTACCAAAAGTCTTTTCTCCTACTAAAACCCCTCGTTGATTGTCCTGTAATGCTCCAGCTAAAATCTCGCTGGCGCTGGCGGTTCCCTGATTGACCAAAACGACTAGAGGCGCATCGGTTAAAGCATTGCCAGCAGCGGCAAAACTATCGGCAATTCCCTCGCGATTAACCGTATAAACGATCGTTCCCTGATTAATCCACATCCGAGCGATTTCTATGCCCGCTTGCAGCAAACCACCGGGGTTATTTCTTAGATCCAAAATATAACCCTTGGCTCCTTGTTTTTGTAAGTTCGTCACCGCTTCCGAGACTTCTTTGGCAGCGTTAGCACTAAATTGATTTAAGCGCACATAACCGATGGGCAAGGAACTAGAATTTTTATCCAAAACCGCTACCACTGGACTTAAAGAAATGCGTTGACGGGTTAAAGATAGGGTTTTTGGTTGACTTTTTTGATCGGGAAGAATGACTAAGGAAACTTCTGTTCCGGGGGTGCCGCGCATTTTGGCCGCCGCCGCGTCGAGGGTTAAAGTAGTGGTATCGATGCCATCAATAAACAAAATGCGATCGTGGCTATTCAAACCAGCGGCCTCGGCAGGAGAACCGGCAAGGGGAGCAACTACTTCTAAGTAACCATTGTCGGGATTGATATTAATTTGCAGTCCTACCCCCGATAATTCCCCCGTGGTGCTAATTTGTAGGTTATGGTATTGATCCGGTCGCAGGAGACGGGTAAAGGGTTCATCGAGAGTAGCTAACATCTGTTCGATGGTGTTATAGGCCGCCGTCCGATCGTTGAGGGGTTTTTTGATGAATTGTTCCCGCACCTGCCACCAGTTTTGATGATTAAAGGTGTCATCATAATAGGATTGGTTGACTAATCGCCAAGATTGTAGTAGTAATTTTTGTTCTTCGCTAAAGGCGGCTGCTGTGGGTGTCCATGCCATCCAAGTCAGACAAAACCAAAATCCCACCAATAATCCCACCCACAACGATTTTTTTCTCATCTTGCTTCTCTTATAAATCCAGTGCTGATCTGCTGATTATTTTCAGTATAGTCTTTTCTCTGAAATCGATTCTTATCTGGTAACTCTTGACTCTCCCCGGTTTGGTGGGTAAAATGTATTCTAAGATACAGTCTTCTGGGCTAATTAGTGGAACGAACCACAGAGACACAGAGGACACAGAGATCGATCGTTCTTATATAAAAAAGAGGGTAGTTATGGTTAACTACCCCAAAAAATTCTACTAGATCGGTGCCATTAAGCGATCGCTTAATTGTTCAGCTACTAGACAGCCACAACTTTTTTGCTGACTTGGGTTAATTGCCCTTTAGCATACTTGGCTGCGTAGTCATCGAGGGACATTTGTTTGATTTTGCTGGCGTTACCGGCGGTACCAAATTGTTGATAGCGATCGGCACAAACTTTCTGCATATAGGTGATCGAGGGTTTCAGGAAGAAACGGGGATCAAACTCTTTCGGGTTGCTGAATAGTGCTTCCCGAACTGCGGCGGTAATTGCTAAACGGCAGTCAGTGTCGATATTGATTTTACGCACACCACTCTTGATGCCTTTTTGGATTTCTTCCACGGGAACACCGTAGGTTTCAGGGATAGCGCCACCGAATTGGTTGATTAATTCGAGGAGATCTTCAGGAACCGAGGAAGAACCGTGCATGACCAAGTGAGTATTGGGTAAGCGGTTATGAATTTCTTCAATGCGGCTAATAGCGAGAATTTCGCCGGTGGGTTTGCGGGTAAATTTGTAAGCGCCGTGGCTAGTACCAATGGCTACTGCTAAAGCGTCTACTTGGGTTCTTTCGACGAAATCCACCGCTTCATCGGGATCGGTTAACAGCATCGAGTGATCTAATTCTCCCTCAAAACCGTGGCCGTCTTCCGCTTCTCCTTTACCGGTTTCTAGGGAACCTAAACAACCGAGTTCTCCTTCCACACTAGCACCGATCGAGTGGGCAACTTTTACCACTTCAGCAGTAACGTTAACGTTGTACTCGTAGGTGGCGGGAGTTTTAGCATCCGCTTCTAAGGAACCATCCATCATAACGCTGGTGAAACCGTTACGGATGGCCGAGTAGCAGGTGGCGGGTTCGTTACCGTGATCTTGGTGCATCACGATGGGGATATGAGGATAGGTTTCCACCGCGGCGGTGATCAGGTGACGCAGGAAGTTTTCCCCTGCATATTTGCGCGCACCGCGAGAAGCTTGTAGGATAACGGGGCTGTCGGTGGCTGCCGCCGCTTGCATGATCGCTTGGATCTGCTCCATATTATTTACGTTAAAAGCGGGGATGCCATATCCGTTCTCAGCCGCGTGATCCAACAATAACCGCATGGGGACGAGTGCCATATCCTTTACTCCTTAATCTATTTCTTGTTTTTTGTCTCTTTAAATTCAAGAAAGTTAATTCTCTTACCTGTTAATCTTAAGATAGTTTTTACACTTTGACGATCCCCAAAAAAAATTTTTCTAGGTTTCGTCCTAAGATGACCACAATCTCCGTTGCGCTGGTCCTTTAAGTAGTTCGTGTGTATCAAATAGCAGCTGGGGAATCGGCAATTTTTCCGGGCAGCGAGGTAAACAATCACCACATTCAGTACAATTATTCGCCTTGCTTCCGGGGAACCAATGACCAGCATTTTCCAGCATTCGATAGCGATACTGGCCAAAATCAGTCATTTCGTAAGCTACTGCCAGATTCCGCAGTCTCAACACTTCGGGGATATTAATATTTTCAGGACAGGGTAAACATTGATAACATTGGCTACATAAATCTGTAGCCAATTTATCGGTTAAATGTGCCTCTAAACGGTTAAAAACGGCAATTTCTGCCGCATCTAAGGGCTGATCTCGTTCGCATACGTTAATAATTGCCTCTAATTCCTCTGGTATCGCTGCCCCGACGCTGAGGGTAGTAATGCGCGGATCGCTCAATAAAAAGCGATAATTTAGCTCTAGGGGTGAAAAAGGGGCGCATAATTCCTCTAGCTTCTTGGGAGGTCTGTGGAGACCACCTCCCTTATCAGCAGGGGAAATAATAAACACACCCATGTCCTTTGCTTCGGCTAAAGCGATCGCTGGTTGCTGTCTTTGCCAAAAAAAATAGTAATGGATATTGACAAAAGCGAAGAAATCTGTATTGATCGTCTCGAGAATAATTTCTAGGGGTGCATGGGTAGAAAAGCCAATATGACCGATTTTTCCAGCTTCTTGGGCCATAAAAACGGCTTTCATGCAGCCTTGCGGGTCTTTAATCCAGTTTAAATGCTCGCGGGTGTTAATACCGTGAATTGCTAGACAATCGAGGTAATTTAATTGTAATCGTTCTAGGGATTCGCCGATCGCTTTTTCCATAGTTTGGCGATCGGGAGTGGGAACCAATTTCGTGGTCAGATAAACCCGCTCCCGCACTCCTTGACGCTGCAGGTAGCGACCGAGAAAAACTTCGCTATTACCGTAACCTCTGGCCGTTTCTAGGTGATTAATCCCCAATTCTAGGGCGCGATCAACTGTTGCGGTAAACACCGACTCTGAGGACAAACAGCGCATTGTCCCCAGGGAAAACAGCGAAAATTGCCAATTAGTACGGCCAAATCGTCGATAACGCATTGATTCAGTTATCAGTTATCAGTTATCAGTTATCAGTTACCAGTTAAGTAGGTAACCTCAGTTCGGGATAAGCTAAAACCCTGATGCTACCGTAGCCTGAAACTCCTATTCTTTCGTGGAAGCTATGGCAAAATTCCCTTATCCCGAACTGACGTTAAGATACAGTCTTATGGGCGAGTGAGTGGAACGAACCACTCCAGACACAAAGGACACAGAGATCGATCACTACTATATAAGTTAAACTTATCACACAAAGAATAAGACAGCCACTGATAGAGCTTACAGTATAGTGATTAATAGAAGCATTTTGCAAAGAATTATCGAGATAAAGAATGGATATTCGATCGACTGACACCTCGCTCCTTACTTGGACAGGAGATACTTTAGCCCTAGGTTTACCAGAAGGAGCCGTAGAGATTGCAGGAGAATTGGCAGAATTAAACAATAAACTGGGGGGAACCCTAGAGGAACTCATCTCCGAGACGGAATTCGAGGGAAAATTAGGCAGTAGTGCGGCGACTCGTCTAGGTGGTGGTGGTCTGATTCGCAAATTAATCCTGGTGGGATTGGGAAAAACTGCCGATTTCGACCTGCAAACCCTGCGTCTAGCGGCCGCCGCCATCGCTCGTCTGGCCAAACAACAAAAAAGCCAAGCTCTGGCCATCAGTTTACCAGTAGTTGGGGATCAGTCCGCCACTGCCGGAGCAATCACGGAAGGGCTGCTGCTGGCCACTCATCAGGATACCCGCTTCAAGTCCACTAAGGAGGAAAAAGGAGCCAAATTAGAAACCGTCGAGTTATTGGGTTTAGGAGAGCAAGCATCGGCGATCGCCAAAGCCGAGCAAATCTGTTCCGGGGTGATTCTGGCCAGAGAATTAGTCAATGCTCCCGCGAACACCGTCACCCCCCTGACCATGGCAGAAACCGCCGAGCAAATTGCCGCCGAATACGGATTAAGTCTCAACATTCTGGAACAGGAAGAATGCGAAAGCTTGGGCATGGGAGCCTTCCTAGGAGTGGCCAAAGCCTCGGATATTCCCCCAAAATTCCTTCATTTAATCTATAAACCCCAAGGAACCCCGAAACGTAAACTAGCAATCGTCGGTAAAAGTTTAACCTTTGATTCCGGCGGTTTGAATATTAAAGGGGCCGGCAGTGGCATCGAAACCATGAAAATGGATATGGGGGGTGGTGCCGCCACCCTAGGCGCGGCCAAGGCGATCGCCCAATTACAGCCAGAAGTGGAAGTACACTTTATCTGTCCAGCTACAGAAAATATGATTAGTGGTCGCGCTATGCACCCTGGGGACATTTTAACCGCTTCTAATGGCAAAACTATTGAAGTCAATAACACCGATGCCGAGGGACGATTAACCCTGGCCGACGGCTTGGTTTTTGCGGAAAAATTAGAGGTAGATGCGATCGTGGATCTAGCCACTTTAACCGGGGCCTGTGTCATCGCTTTGGGGGACGATATCGCCGGTCTATGGAGTAGCGATGAGAGTCTCGCTGCTCAACTCCAAGAGGCCGCTAAATTAGCCGGCGAAAAATTCTGGCCGATGCCTCTAGAAGAAAAATATTTCGAGGGGCTGAAGTCTCCAATTGCCGATATGAAAAACACCGGCCCACGCCCCGGCGGTTCCATTACAGCCGCTTTATTTTTGAAGCAATTCATTAATAACACGCCTTGGATGCACCTAGATATCGCAGGTCCGGTCTGGTCCGATAAGGAAAATGGCGTTAATAATTCCGGGGCCACCGGTTTTCCCGTCCGCACTCTAGTTAATTGGGTGATGGCCAATAATTAGGGCTGGCTGAATAAATCTAAAAACCTTGTTGGGTAAGACTTTTAGACCTTTTGTCAATCAAAAAGTACTGGATATGAGAGTGATCGGGGCGAAATTTAGGCACTTTTTCCCTGAAAATTAGGTAATTGGCCACCTCAAAACTGGTAAAACCCCACACCCCACACCCCACACCCCATACCCTGCCCCCAGGAAAAACTTTTTGCGGCAAACCCTAATTAAGTTATCGGTGATCGGTAAGCGGTATTAGATGAGGAGTATTTTCACTGATTACTGTTTACTGATCCCTGACAAATCTCCCCAAACCCTAACCCCTATTCCCCAATAACTGATAACTGCTAGACTAATTGGGTGATGCTTGCAAGATTAATAAAACCAGTGTCGAGATTAGAATGCAGGGACTTTTAAGAAAACTTTGGCGTGCGATCAAAAACTTTTTTACCCGACTTTTGGGGGGACAAGCGGAAAAGGGGAGAGTACAAGCGATCGAATCTGTTCCCCTAACCGATACAGATTACGAGTTTCTCTATATGCAGTTACTCGATGGAGTGGCCCACGGTTGGCACGAAGGCAGAATTCTGAGATTTTTTGAGAAATTGGGCGATCGAGGTCGGCAAAAAGATTGGGTAGAATGGTTAGAGCGTTTTGGGACCCGTCTGCAATCCTCCGCTTCCCTTAACCAACTTCTCGCCAGCAGAATGATCCGTTTAGGAGAATTAGCTCGCGCTTTTCCGGGGATTGAACGTATTGGTGAAGCTTCCTACGAGATCGGTTATCAACTCTACACCAAAGAAACTGCCACTTTAATCTGGGAATACGCCGGCGAAGATGAGGCCCCGGGCAGTTATTCCCTGCCGCAACCCCCAGAAAATCTCTTATATTCGGGTGAAACTAGCGATTTTAACGGTGCTGACTCGGAAAATCCCCAATTAGAAACCCTCACCCTCGATGAATTATTTAACCGTCTGCACAACGATCCTACCCTAGCGAGCCAAATGGCCGAACAATTAGGCATCGAAAATAAGGACGCAGAAAGCATTATTAATAGTCTGATCGCTCAATTTTCCCCCCTGTCAGGTAAAAACCCTGAAACTGCCGCAGATTGGTTTAATCAGGGCTTAGAACAGGCAAATTTAGGCAATTGGTCAAATGCGATCGCTGATTGGGAACAGGCCTTGACGATCGATCCCCAATTAGCCTCGGCCTGGCATAATCGTGGTGGTGCCTTAGCCATGATCGGTAACTACGAAGAGGCGTTAAATAGTTATGATCGCGCCCTAGAAATCACCCCCAACGATCACCAAGTCATTAACGCTAGAGGCAGCGCCCTATACGGACTGCAACGTTGGCAAGAAGCCTTAGAATGTTGGCAACAGGTGCTAGAAGCGGACGATAATTTTTATCAAGCTTGGTACAATCGCGGCAGTACCCTAGAAAATTTGGGCGAAACCCAAGCAGCGATCGCCTGTTATCAAAAAGCTTTAGGGATTGCGCCGGATTTTGAGCTTGCCCAAACCCGTCTAGAGGCTTTACTAGAGCAAAAACCGCCCGAAGACGACGGTAATCCCCCTGCCTGATTCAATCTGAACTTGAGCAGTCAACAGCCTACAATAGAAAAAGGTTAGAGACTAATTTTAATGAATCAGGCCCAGCAATGAGTATAAAAAGCAAACCTCCTTCACAATCCCGCCTGATCGGTAATGTTTTATTAGCCGTGGGCGGCTTATTTCTGATTGTTAACCTCCTTTTTCCGCAATTATTTGGCCCTAGCGTCCCCAAAGTTCCCTATAGTCTTTTTATCGACCAAGTGGAAGATGGCAACGTCGCTAGGGTATCCGTGGGACAGAATGAGATTCGTTATCAGCTTAAAAACGACCAAGAGGGCAACTACGGACGAATTTTCAGCACTACACCGATTTTTGACCTAGAATTGCCCAAACGTCTAGAAGCTAAGGGCGTAGAATTCGCCGCTGCGCCACCGCCAAAAAATGGCTGGATTGGCAGTGTCCTTAGTTGGGTGATTCCTCCCCTGATTTTTGTTGGTATTTGGCAATTTTTCCTCGCTCGCAGCGGTGGCGGTGGTCCGGCCGGGGCTTTATCGATTACCAAAAGTCGCGCTAAAGTCTATGTGGAAGGAGACACCACCAAAACCACTTTTGAAGATGTGGCCGGTGTGGAAGAAGCGAAAACCGAATTGGCCGAAATCGTCGAATTTCTCAAATATCCCCAACGTTACATTCAAATCGGGGCGCGGATTCCCAAGGGTGTCCTCTTAGTCGGTCCGCCGGGGACAGGAAAAACCCTGCTGGCAAAAGCAGTCGCAGGAGAAGCGGGGGTTCCTTTCTTTAGTATCTCAGGTTCGGAATTCGTGGAACTCTTTGTCGGTGCAGGGGCAGCCCGAGTGCGAGATCTGTTTGAACAGGCCAAGAAAAAAGCCCCCTGTATTATTTTTATCGATGAATTAGACGCGATCGGTAAATCTCGCGCTAACGGTAATTTTATGGGGGGTAACGATGAACGGGAACAGACTTTAAACCAATTATTGACGGAAATGGACGGTTTTAACGCTGGCGATGCGACGGTGATCGTGCTGGCCGCTACTAATCGCCCCGAAACTCTTGATACCGCCCTTTTACGCCCCGGCCGTTTTGATCGCCAAGTGTTAGTTGATCGCCCCGATCTGGCTGGACGCTTAAAAATCCTCGAAATCTACGCAGGTAAGGTAAAATTAGGATCGGGTGTGGATTTAAAACAGATTGCTACCCGTACCCCCGGTTTTGCTGGTGCTGACTTAGCTAATCTAGTCAATGAGGCGGCTTTATTGGCAGCGCGCAATCAACGCAGCACCGTCGCCCAAGAGGACTTTAATGAGGCAATCGAGCGGGTAGTGGCCGGTTTAGAGAAGAAAAGCCGGGTTCTCTCGGAAAAAGAGAAGAAAATCGTCGCTTATCACGAAGTTGGTCACGCTCTCGTCGGTGCAGTTATGCCGGGAGGGGGTAAAGTTGCTAAGATTTCGATCGTGCCTCGCGGCATGGCAGCCCTCGGTTATACCCTGCAAATGCCCACGGAAGACCGTTTCCTGATGGATGATACGGAATTACGCGACCAAATTGCTACTCTTTTAGGCGGTCGGGCCGCCGAAGAAATTATCTTCGGTAGTATTACTACTGGGGCAGCTAATGATCTGCAGCGGGCGACGGATTTGGCCGAACGTATGGTGACGACCTATGGTATGAGTAAGACCTTGGGTCCTCTAGCCTACGAAAAAGGTCAACAGAATAGTTTTCTGGGAGATGGCATGATGAATCCCCGGCGCTTGGTGAGCGATGATACGGCCAAAGCGATCGATAATGAAGTGAAAGAGATTGTCGAAAATGGTCATCAGCAGGCCCTGGATATCCTGGCTCAAAATCGCGATTTGCTCGAAGAAATTGCCCAAGAAATCCTCAGTAAAGAGGTGATTGAAGGGGAACAATTGCAGGCACTGCTCGAGCGCGTTAAACCCCTCGATCGAGAACCTGTTACTGTTTAGATTGATTTGATTTTTACCTGACCCTATCTTGAAGAAAGATGGGGTTTTTTCCTATTATACTAAATCCAGTTATTAAAAATTGATTATTTATTCCTCCTTTTGCCCTTTGCCTCTCCGCAGTCCCAGAACCCCAAAAGTTCCAATTAATCTTAACCCCTATTAGAGATTGAAACTTTGTAGGGTTGATTCATGAATCAACCCTACAGCGTTCCAATTAATCTTAAACCCTATTAGGGATTGAAACTTGCAGGCAAAAATCAGTGATACTGATATTGAGATCACGATGGTGAATCCAGAAGAGCTAAAGGAGACAGAAAATGGCTAACGAAACCGCCACTTATTCCCTAGAAGCAGTTCTGACAAGGATTGAGGGGAAAATCGATTCTCTGGAAAAACGGATCGATGAGAGATTTGATAAGGTAGATGAGAGATTTGATAAGATAGAAGAACGGTTGACGAAAGTGGAAATAGGACAAGTCGAACTCAAAGGGGAGATTAAAGCCTTAGATGAGCGACTAACCACAGAAATTAAAGGGTTAACTGCAAGAGTTGCCTATCAGGAATTTACCAATCGGGGGATTCTCATCGCTCTGATTGTGGCCATTTTAGGAGGGGCTGCTAAACTTTTTGGTTTTTTCCCCAATCCCTAACAGCGATCGCCCTAAAATGCTGTAGAATTAACTTGACAAATATTAAAACGCAGCCAAAGACTCTCTGGGAAATGCAGTTAAATAATTGGATGGCGACCTAAAAATATGAGTGAATTAACTATTCGTCCAGCTAAAATTAGTGGTGTCATCCCAGATTCGATCGCCGCCGAGGTTGGTTTTGAAATCGGGGATTCGCTCGTCTCTATTAATGGTAATCGTCCCCGGGACTTAATCGATTATCAATTTTTATGTGCCGATGAATTTTTAACCCTAGAAGTGCTTGATAGTCATGGCAAAACTCACCAAGTAAAAATCGAAAAAGATTATCATGAAGACTTAGGTTTAGAGTTTGAAACCGCCCTTTTTGATGGCTTAATTCAGTGCAATAATAAATGTCCTTTTTGCTTTATCGATCAACAACCAGAGGGCAAAAGAGAAACTTTATACTATAAAGATGATGACTATCGTTTAAGTTTTCTCTATGGCAGTTATTTAACCTTAACTAATCTCACCTCAAAAGAATGGCAGCGGATCGAAAAGATGCGAATCTCACCGCTTTTTGTGTCCGTTCATGCCACGGAACCCGATCTGAGAATTCGTCTCTTAAAAAATCCCCGCGCTGGTCAAATTTTAGACCATTTAAAATGGCTACAAGCCAGACAATTACAAATTCATGCCCAAGTGGTAGTTTGTCCCAATATTAATGATGGAATTCATCTCGAAAGAACCCTGTTAGATCTGGTTTCTTTTCATCGGGGAGATATTCCCTGTGTGGAGTCGATTGCCGTAGTTCCCGTGGGATTAACCCGCTTTCGTCCCCAAGAAGATGAATTAATTCCTGTTAGCCAAGAAAAAGCGCGAGAAGTGATTGAACAAGTCCAAACTTTACAGAAAAAATTTCGTCAAGAATTTGGCAGTAATGTGGTATGGTTAGCCGATGAATGGTTTTTAATTGCCCGAGTCGATTTACCCCCTCAATCTCACTACGAAGACTATCCCCAAATCGGTAACGGTGTTGGCTCGATTCGTCAATTTATTAGGGATTTTCAGAAGACAGCTAAGAAGTTATTACCTGCTCAAATTACTCCCTCTAG
Organism: Microcystis sp. M061S2; assembly: GCF_020245605.1. Classification (NCBI taxonomy): domain Bacteria; kingdom Bacillati; phylum Cyanobacteriota; class Cyanophyceae; order Chroococcales; family Microcystaceae; genus Microcystis; species Microcystis sp. M061S2. The sequence continues at coordinate 13,484 of NZ_JADBUP010000060.1, forward strand.
ACGGTTAATATGGGTAGTGGGAAATGCGGTAGAACAAGCTTTTCAACCCCTAGTTAAACAGTTAAATAAGGTGCGGGGTTTAACCGTGGAATTAGTGGCTTTAAATAGTGATTATTGGGGGCAGGAAATCACGGTTACGGGTTTATTAACCGGGCAAGATATTCTTAAAGGATTACAAGGTAAAAATCTTGGGGATGGGGTTTTATTACCTTCTCTCATGCTTAAGCATGGGGAAGCGGTATTTTTAGATGATCTCACCCTAGAAACTGTTATTAATCAGTTAGGAGTTCCTATTTATCCAGTCCTGGGAGTGGAGGAATTAATTAAAACTTGTCTTACTCTCAATCCCTTGAACAAATCCTAATCTCCCCCAATCCCTTTACTGTTGCCTGTTGCCTCTTGCCTCTTGCCTTTAGAAGCTGTTTACTGATTACTGTTTACTGATAACTGTCTTAGCCGATATCCGCATTGCCTGTCCCTTGAAACATCAGCCAAGAGAGGAAAAAATTAGCCACAAAAATCGCTAACAAAGAAGTTACCACAGCCGTGGTAGTAGATTGACCAACTCCTTTAGCACCGCCGGTGGTGGTTAAACCCCAACTGCAACCGATAATGGCAATTAAAACCCCAAAAATTAGGGACTTTAACATAGAACTAATTAAATCCCATGTTTCCAGAAAATTTTGGGCTGATTGTAAGAATAGGGAATAGGAAATACCGTAAAGACTATCAGAAATCAACAAACCACCGAGTAGCCCTGTGACTAAAGAGATAATAGTGAGCAGGGGTAACATTAAACTACAGGCAATCACCCGGGGAATGACCAAATAATCGATCGGATCGGTTTTTAAAATATATAAAGCGTCAATTTGTTCTGTGACTCGCATTGTACCAATTTCGGCGGCAAAAGCCGAGCCAACTCTCCCCGCCACCACCACCGCAGTTAAAACCGGGGCTAATTCCCTGGTTAAAGCTAAGGAAAGGACTCCCCCAACAAAACTACCCGCCCCAAAAAAAATAAATTCTCTGGCTACCTGAATAGTGAAAACCATACCCACAAAAGCAGCAGTAATTAGGGCAATTGTCAAGGATTCTGGCCCCACAATACTCATTTGTTCCAGAGTATTACGCCGGTGAATTTTGCCATTAAGAATATGTAAAAAAGTTTGTCCCGCTAACAAACCGGCAGCCCCCAAACGTTGAAACCATAAACTTAAACCACCGGCAGCATCACTTTTTCTTGGCATTTGTCGAGGGACTATCGCTAAAATCTAACTTATTATAGGCGAGAATTCCCTCTGATTATCCCTCGATTGTTAGGACTTGCTTTGATGCCACTCGATCGAGGGATAACAAACCATGGTTTTGTGCTGCCAGCAGGGGATAATAGAATTATCTAGTAGCCGTCAGCTATCAACCCTGATTCTTTATCCATGCCAGATTTAGCGAAAATTATCCTGAGAAACCATAAAATTGATGCTGTTAAACGATTTCATCCTTGGATATTTTCCGGGGCGATTAAAGAGATGGAGGGAGAAGTCAAAGAGGGTGCTATCGTGGAGGTTTATAGCGATCGAGGCGAATATCTAGCCACTGGACTGTATAATCCTAGCAATATTGCCGTTAAAATTCTTTCTTTCCAAAAAGTCAGCGATATTGCTCAATTATTTCTCGAAAAATTCCAGAATGCCTATCAGCTGCGGCAACAAATCGGTTTAGTGGATAACCCGAAAACTAACTGTTATCGTTTAATTAACGCTGAAGGAGACGGTTTACCCAGTTTAATCGTCGATTGGTACAATGGCACGGCGGTTATTCAAGCTTATTCCCTAGCTTTATACCAACGTCTCGATCTGATTGTCGATTGTCTGAAAACTATCTACGCTGACAATTTACGGGCAGTTTACGATAAAAGTGCCGCAGTTTTGGCGAAAAGCGCCCATATCTCCGAAAATAAATACTTATTTGGTCAAAAAACCAGCGATGAGGTGTTAGAATCCGGCCATCGCTTTATGATTGATTGGGAAAAGGGACAAAAAACGGGATTTTTCCTCGATCAAAGAGAAAACAGAGCTTTATTATCTCAATATTCCCATAATAAACGGGTTTTAAACACTTTTTCTTATTCTGGCGGCTTTTCTGTCTATGCTATGCAAGCGGGGGCTGCTCTAGTCGATTCCGTTGATAGTTCCCACGGTGCGATCGATCTTACCGAAAAAAATATCGCTCTGAATAATCTCAGCGAAGTTCCCCATCAATCCTACAGCACCGATGTTTTTAACTTTCTGCGCGACTGTCAGGAGGATTACGATCTGATTGTCCTCGATCCCCCCGCTTTTGCCAAAAGTATCCAATCCCGTCATCAGGCGGTTATGGCTTATAAAAGATTAAATCAGCAAGCTTTCCAGAAAATTCGCCCCCAAGGTATTATTTTCACCTTTTCCTGTTCCCAAGTGGTTAATGAAGAACATTTTCAGGGGGCTGTCATGGCTGCCGCTATTGAATCGGCTCGCCCAGTGCGAATTTTAGCACGTTTAAGCCAACCGGCGGACCATCCCACCAGTATCTATCACTCGGAAGGTTCCTACCTGAAAGGATTGGTTTTAGCGGTGGATTGATGGAAAATTAAACGATTACCATCCGGATCATAGATGTAGATTTCCCTGCCGTGGGAAGCTTGGCTAATTTCCCCCCTAGCACCATAGCCGATTTCGCTCCAATGCTCGATCGCTTTTTCGAGACTCTCCACCTCGAAACAAATGCTCATGCCACTGCCCCTAGAATCGCCAAATTCCTCTCTGTGGGACTCTTTAGGGCAAAAAAGACCTAATTTAAGGTTAATCAGCCTAAATTCCGCATAAACGGCGGCAAGGTAGGGGCTTGGTTCCTGCTGCAACAGTTGACGATAAAACTGCACCGAGCGATCGAAATTACTCGTTCCTAGGGCAATAAAAGCCTCTGTGTAATTGAATGGACTATCGGGGGGTTTATTCATCGGGGTTGGCAAGCTTTTTCAGTGATCAGTAAACAGTAAACAATGGCTGGGGAAAGTTCAGTCATGGGGTGGCAGGGGGGATTAGGCCGCGTCTTCTAAGTAAAGATAAGCCTGAAAACTCATAAATACCCCGCTAATTTCTTGAATTTCTCCCAATTGGGAGATCGCCTCGTTAATGGTGTGATATTTAATCTCGATCAGTTTTGGCAATTTCTCCCGGTCAAGCTCGCCAACGCCAGAGCGAATATACTGATCAAGAATAAAGTCGAGAAACTCCCGTTGTTTTCGCGTATATTTCGAGAAAATTAAATCTTTGTGCTTGATTACCCGCTCTTCTCGCGTCAAGGGTCTGGCTGCGTAGGCGATATAGGTCAGGACATCGTAAATATCACTGTTTTCCGTGTTGGTGATCCGGGCGATCGCCTGTAGCTGTTCCTCGCCGTAGCCTTTTTCCGCGAGTCCAGTTAGCAGAGATTTGCGGGTGTCGGGTCGGCCCCAGAGATGGCGCAATTCCGCTTCATCTTGAAAAAGATCGGGAATATCCCCGAAAAGCTGCTGGATAAACTCCTCGGCCGAGATCGGTTTTCCGTCGGCATTCCAGAAAGTTGTTCTCTGGGTGTGTTCCAGTTCTCGTTCCTTGCCGTCGGCCAGTTTGATTTTAATTTTCTGGCGTATCGGCAGAGGATCCGGCTCGTCGAGAGGATATTCGATCGCGTCAGGTGGTTCGGGGCGCGGCCTCGGATCGATGACGACGGGTTCCTGCGGTTCCCCGTCCCATTCGGGATCGTTAAAGTTTTCGTGGGCTTTAACAAAATCGTAGATAGTAAAATAGTCCTTATTATCGAAAAGGCGCGTCCCCCGGCCGATAATCTGTTTGAACTCGATCATCGATTTGACTGGACGCAGTAGAACGATATTTCTCAGGTTTCTAGCATCCACCCCGGTGGAGAGTTTGCGAGAGGTGGTGAGGATGGTGGGGAGCCTTTTCTCGTTATCTTGAAACTTTTTTAAGTGGGTTTCTCCCAAGCTGCCATCGTTGGCGGTAACGCGAGCGCAGTAGTTAGGATCGCTGCTGATAGCCATTTGATTGATCAGATCGCGAATGGCTAGGGCGTGGTCTTGATTGGCGCAGAAAACCAGGGTTTTCTCGTTTTGGTTGATCGCCTCCATAAAAATTTTTACCCGTTGGCGTTCCCGTTCCTCGATCTCGATAATCCGGTTAAAGTCGGATTCAGTATAAACCTTGTTTTCGTCGATATCGCCCTCGATCAGTTCATCGTCAGGATCATATTGGTACTCGTCGAGACTGGTGGTGAATTCAACCACCTTAAAGGGGGTTAGGTAGCCCTCGTTAATGCCTTCTTTCAGGGAATAGGTGTAGAGGGGTTCGCCGAAATATTTGTAGGTGTCGCCGTTGAGATCCCGTTTCGGGGTGGCGGTTAATCCCAGTTGTACAGCAGGGGCGAAGTATTCGAGGATTTTTCGCCAAGTGCTTTCGTCGTTGGCCCCGCCCCGATGACATTCATCCACGATCACCAAGTCGAAAAAGTCGGGAGCGTATTCGAGGAAGTTAGGGGCTAGTTCCTCGCCGTTTTGGGTCATAAAGGTTTGAAAGATCGAAAAAAAGACGCTGCCGTTTTTAGGGACTTTCTTTGTTTTCTGGATGTTCTTCGGTTCGATCCGAACGAGGGCATCTTCGGGAAAGGCGGTAAACTCGGTTAAAGCTTGATTAGCCAGAATATTGCGATCCGTGAGGAAGAGAATACAGGGCCGGTGGGTCGGTTCACCGCTCAGGTTCCAACTACTATGAAAGAGTTTCCATGCGATTTGAAGGGCGATCGTTGTTTTGCCGGTGCCGGTGGCCATGGTCAGGAGCATCCGTTTTTGACCAGCTGCGATCGCTTCTAGAACGGCCTGGATGGCGTTGTGTTGGTAGTAGCGGGCCTCGCGCATCCCGCTTTTATTATCGGGGGGGACGGTGGCGAAACGGTCGCGCCAGTGGTTGGAATCAGGATAGGTGGCAGACCAGAGTTCTTCCGGGGTGGGGTAGCGATCGATATAGCCTTCTTTTCCGGCGCGGGTATCCACTTGATAAATGCGGAGGCCGTTGCTACAGAGGGCGAAGGGAGTTTGCAGGCGCTCGGCGTAGTCCTTAGCCTGCCCAAGTCCCTCGGTGGGGTGCGCGTCGCGTTTTTTGGCTTCCAGGGTGGCGAGTTTGTGACCGCGATAGACTAAGACATAATCGCAGATTTTCGATGAACTGCGCTGGCCGTAACCCACCAGACGACCGGGGGCAATTACCTCGCGACGAATTTTACTGTCGGGAATGACTCCCCATCCCGCGGCTTTGAGGGCAGGGTCAATCAGTTCGGCTCTGGTTTCGGCTTCGTTCATGGGCTAGAAATCAAGTTGGCTGATGGCTTCTGCGATCGCTTGATCGGTTATGTCGGTTTGATCGGTTTTGGAGTAGAGGGTGATGAGGACGATGGTGGTCTGGGTTTGCAGGTAGTAGATAACTCGATAACCGCCGCTTTTCCCTTTTTTAATATCACTGTTTTTGAGGCGAACTTTGAAAACGGGGAAATTGAATCCTTGAATGCGATCGCCGGGGGTTTGTCCTGTCTGAAGGGTCTGAAGTAGGGGTTGTAAGTCTTGGCGGATGGATCGATAGCGTTTGGCGAGGATTTTGAGATCTTTTTGAAAGCGGGGGGTGAGTCTAATTTCGATGGGGTTTTCGTTAATCGACATCAATGCCTTCCCACATTCGATCTAGGGGGATGGTATTTCCCCCTAGGGCTTCTTGCATTCCTTGTTTAAGGTTGGCGACGATTTCCTCGTCTGGGGTGTCGTCTGGGTTGTGCGATCGTTCCCGTTCTAATTCAAGGCGAAAGGATCTAACGATCTCGTAAATCTGAGTCAGGTGATCTTCGGGGATTTCGTGGAGTTCGTCGATGATTTTTTGGATGATCATGGAGCTACGGGAAGACGCTATTTACATTTTAACGGTTCTACTGGCTGAGTTGACCGGTGAAGGCTTTTTCTAGGATCGATTGTTTAAGTTCGGCGATCGCTTCTAGTTTGCGTTGGTAAATGGTTTCAAGAACCAAGCCATTTTCTTTAAATTGAGTTAAATCGGAAGCTATCTCTTTCTGTTCATCAATTGGCGGTAAATAAAGTGGGCATTTAAGAATGTCGTCTTTTCTTAAATTAGTTTGATTTTCTTGATTATCGAATTTGAGGAAATAATAATTTCTATTTAATTGATAATATAAAAATAAACTATTAAATTTATTTGATCTAATCGCACAAATTCGTTGATTTAAAGAATATTTATTGTTTTGCTCTATTAGATAACATTTGCCCAATGCTTTACCCTTCGGTACATCACTCATAACCATTACTATATCATTAATAAGTAATGGAAAAAGATCGAAATTAGTTCTTTTTTCTATAGAGCCATTTGAAGAAATAAACTTAGAATTTACAACGATAAATTTACCATATTTATCAATATTTTTTTCGTGCGCTTTACCATTAAAGAAAAAACATGAGTCTCCTAAAGTTGTTTCTAACCAATTATCTTTTTTACAAGAGAATACTCTAGCGATATAACTATCAAAAAGCTCCCGGGCATTAATTAAGTTTCTTCGGGTGTTGGCTTCAGCTTGGGCTATACCCTCGAAAGCTTTGTCTAGTATCTCTACTATTCTTTTTTGTTCTTCGATCGGGGGGACGGGAACTAAATAATTTTCTACAAATTCATTTGGAACTCTTTGCTGTCCTACAGCACCCGACAATACTTGGCGACCTTCAGCGCGAAATTTTTCCTGCGAAAGAAAATAAAAAAGATACTCTGGATCGATTTCTCCTTTCGAGCGTAAAACTATATATTCACTCGATCCAAATCCAATTCCATTCTTAAGATTTCTAGCAATGCCGAGCTTCCCATTTTCAAAGCATGGAGTAATTTTAGCCAACAAAATATCATTTTCGGCAAAATACACATAGCCTTTATAAACATCCTTCAGTTTTTTTTCTTGATAAAGATTTAAGTTTTTAGATAAAATGCCTAAATTGTTCATAGGAACAAAAGAAACTAAGGCTTCATCAGAAAGCTTTAGTTTAGCTTCTCTTTTTTGCGGTCTTAAATCGCAAACCTCTTTAATTTTTTTTATATTCATAACGTCACTCCAATACTTGTAAAAATCTCCGCACTTACTTTAATTTTTTTGTTTTCTATCTATTTTCATAATCGAAAGTCGGATGCTGGTGGAGTGAAGTCGGATGCTGGTTGAGCGAAGCCGAATGCTGGTTGAGCGAAAGCCGAAACCAGCATCCCCCTCAGTTCTCATCCCTTGTTAATCCTCCATCTACGGAGAAATTCCGATAATGTGACTCATTTTGACACTCAGCCAAAATATGAAGAGAATCCCAATCACTACGCATCAAAGCCATCTTTTTCGCCCGACTCCAACCTTGCACCTGCTTCTCGCGATAAAAAGCATTTGCGACATGATCATAGTATTCAGCATAAACCAACTTGACCGGTAATCGCTTTCTAGTATGATTTGCACCGAAACCATTTTGATGTTGCCATAAACGACGGGGCAAATTCTTCGTACTGCCCACATAAAAAGAACCATCACAACATTCAAGAATATACATATAAGCCATAGATTTTATCTGAGATGAAAGGCTCAATTTGGGTGGTTGAGGGGATATCGGGCTTCGGCTTCGCTCAGCCCTCTATTTGGGTTCGCTCAGCCCTCTTTTAGCCCTCAATTTGGGTGGTTGAGCGAAGCCGAAACCACCCTTCCCGTCAGCCAGTAGAAGATCCCAATATATCGGAAATCGCCTCTAAAATCGACCCACTTTCCCGGTCCAATTCCGCAATCTATTTGGGTGGTTGAGGAGATATCGGGCTTCGGCTTCGCTCAGCCCTCTATTTGGGTTCGCTCAGCCCTCTTTTAGCCCTCAATTTGGGTGGTTGAGCGAAGCCGAAACCACCCTTCCCATCAGCTAGGAGAAGACTCCAATAAATCGGAAATCGCCTCTAAAATCGACCCACTTTCCCGGTCCAATTCCGCAATCTCCGCTAAAATTTCCTCCGGCTCGCGTAAAGGATCGCCCTCCGGCGCGTTGGGATTTTTCACCGACAGATCGAAGGAACCCGGATCGACTTCTTCTAAGTCTAAAAACCAAGAGCGCTCCGATAGCTGAAAAGTCGATTGAAACTCGATGAACTCCTTCAAATCATCATCATTGAGCGCGTTTGTTTTTCCCAGACTTCGCCCCGGTTCGAGTTGATAAAACCAGATTTTCTGCGTCGGCGAACCTTTGGTGAAAAATAAAACCACCGTCTTTACCCCCGCCCCTAAAAACGTCTTAGCGGGACAATCCAAAACCGTATGGAGATTACAGGACGAGGTTAACTCCCTCCGTAACTCTCTAGAGGCGTTGTCCGCGTTCGACAGAAAGGTATTCTTAATAACGATCGCTCCCCGTCCCCCGGTTTTCAAACTCTTGATAAAATGCTGGAGAAAAAGAAAAGCCGTCTCTCCGGTATTGATCGTGAAATTGCCGCGGATCTCCTTCCGTTCGTTGCCTCCGAAGGGGGGATTAGCTAAAACGATGTCATAACGATTCTTCTCTTGAATCGCTTGAATATCTTCGGCCAGGGTGTTGGTCTGAATAATATTGGGAGCCTCGATCCCGTGCAGGATCATATTCATCACCCCGATAATATAGGCTAAAGCCTTTTTCTCCTTGCCGAAAAAAGTCCTCGTCTGTAGCGTTTCTAGCTCCTTCGTACTCAGATCGGCCTTACTGTGGCGTAAATACTCGTAGGCCTCGCAGAGAAACCCCGCCGAACCGCAGGCCCCGTCATAAATCGTCTCCCCTAATTGCGGTTTAATCACTTGAATCATCGCCCGGATCAGGGGCCGCGGGGTGTAATATTCGCCCCCGTTTCGCCCCGCATTGCCCATATTTTTGATCCGGGTTTCGTAGAGATCCGAAAGCTCGTGTTTCTGCTGTTGTGTGCGAAACTGAAGCCGGTCGATACTTTCGAGAACTTCCCGCAGGTTATACCCGCTCTGAAACTTATTCCGCACCCCCGCAAAAATTTCCCCGATCTTAGCCCCGAACGTCCCCAGTTCTGCGTATTGCTTGAATCCCTGAAAGTAGGGAAATAGCTCGCTATTGACGAACTCGATCAGATCGTCCCCTACCTTGGCGGTTTTCAGCAGTTCACCCCTCCCGTCCTTGGGGTAGGCCCAATTCGACCAGCGATAGGGTTCGTCTAGTAACGGATCGTAGTCTTCCCCCGTCAATAACGCCCGATTCTGGCGATCGACTTCCAGATCGTCGAGATATTTCAAAAAGAGAATCCAGGAGATCTGTTCTGCGTAATCCAACTCCGTGGCGCATCCCGCCTCTTTTCGGAGAATATCGTCGATATTCTTAAATGTCTGCTCGAACATAGGAAAAAGATTAGATACTCTCAAATCTTACCTCGATCGCTCCCTTATCCTGAGCATAGATTTTTAAAAAGGCTGAAAATGCTTCAGCCTCGTCTAAAAAATCAGATTTTACCCGCAAAATTAAGGAATAGGATTAGCCGGCTCCTTGCCTTCCAGGGTTTCGGGAACAGCTTCCGTCTTACCAAAAGCGACTCTGAGGAAGGGAGGAGCGAGGAAAGTGGTCAGGATTACCATAATAATAATCGACACCTCTAAAGGCTTATCCAAAATTCCGCTGGCCGAGCCAATCCCAGCAAAAACTAGACCCACCTCACCCCGGGGAATCATACCCACACCGATGGCGAGGCGATTGATTCCAGATATGCCAAAAACTGCCCAGCCCGTCACCAGTTTACCGATAATCGCCACAACCATCAAAAAGACAGCGATCAAAAGTCCGGCCCGATTCTCCGGTACCGTTGGGTTTAAAACACCGAGATCGGCACGCGCTCCCACCGTCACAAAGAAAATCGGTACAAGCAAATCGGCGATCGGTTTAATTAACTCATCCAACTCGTTGCGGGTATCAGTTTCATCAAGCACCAAACCGGCGGCAAAGGCCCCTAAAATCGCTTCAAGATGAATAGCATTGCCTAAAAATGCCATAAAGAAAGCGAAGACAAATGCGGGAATAACAATATTTCCCCGAGTTTTCAGCCGCTCCACGATCGCCACAAAACTTTTGTTAAAAATACCTCCCAACAAAATTGATCCGATCAAAAAGGCCGTGGCACTGACGATTAGGTAAATAACATTGACCACATCGATCTCACCGGTTTTGGCCAAACTAGCGACCACAGCCAGAACAATAATACCAAGGACATCATCGATCACCGCCGCACCGACAATAATTTGCCCTTCTTTGGATTTGAGTTGACCTAACTCGGACAACACCTTCGAGGTAATACCGATACTGGTTGCTGTCAAGGCTGCCCCCGCAAAAATCGCCGGGATAGCCGCCACATGAAAGACGAGCATTAACCCAGCCGTACCTGCCGCAAAAGGTGCCGCAACCCCCACACAGGCCACAACCGTGGCTTGAATTCCCACTTCCTTGAGTTGTCGCAGGTCGGATTCTAGGCCAATTTCAAACAGCAGAATAATCACACCGATTTCAGCTAGAACCGAAATCACTTCACTTTGGGACTCAAAGATCCGGTCCACGGCAGCCGGGGCTAATTGATTCAATCCTTGCAGTACCGTCATAATCAGCGAATCGGAGGCCGATAGTCCCCCTTCGGGAAAGATGAGCAGATGCAAGGCCGAAACGCCGACAATCACACCGGCGACCAGTTCTCCCAGTACGGGCGGAAAATCCAATCGTCGGGCGGCCTCTGCGCCGAGCTTGCTGGCCAGATAAATCACCACCAGTGTCAGCAATACGCCAGAGAGAATAATCGGTGAATCCTCGGCCACAACGGTGGCAAGCAAGGGGAGCGGAGTCATGGGGGCTGCTATCTCCCCGATCGAAGGAGGCAGAATAGGGGACAAAATCATCAGTTTAAAGGGATGAGGGTTAAAGATTTCAGGTGGTCATAAAACTGGGGGATAGGAAAAAGGGCCACCGCTCAAGGACAGTCAGGCTGCAGATGGGGTGGCCCGGATCAAGACAAGCTTAGTTGTCTAGATTTCACAGCCCTCTGGTCCACAGAAACTCTGTCCGTACAGAACCTCCGCATCACAGAGATAGATCATGCCCGCAAAATTGAGGAAAAACTGATCGGCAACCTGCTTGGCAATATTTTGGGCCATAATTCGATCGGGGGTAAGTATCTCGAACTTAACATTCGTATCGGTTTCGGAAACGTGGGGTTGTCCCGACGAGCGCACGTTGCGACTGCCTTTACCGCCAGTATCCATCACCGTGTAACCACTCGCCCCGCATTCTTCGATGATCTTGGCGACTTTTTTCAGCAAAATCTTTTCTGTGACGATGACGAGCTTTTTGGCTGGTTTGGCCATGTTGATTATCTCCTTAAATGTGTACATTTATTTGCTTGGTAAGCCCCGTCAAGGGAGCGCCCACTGACCACAATCCTAGCCGCCGCTGAGGGCCTGGGCGAGACCAAGGAAGAACGGGATACATAAGCCGATCGCTACGGGCGTACCGATGGCCGTGGACGCGCCTATATAGGCGGAGGGATTAGCCGAGGGGATACCGGCCCGCAATGTGGGCGGCCCGGAGATGTCGGAACTAGAGGAAGCGATGACGGCCAGAACCACGACACCGCCCCAGCTGAACCCGGTGGCGTAGTGGGCAACCATGCCGAGACCGAAGGCGATTAGACCATGCACAAAGGGTGCTAGGACGCTATAGACGACATACCACTGGGCCACCTTACGCAGTTCACCCACCCTTGACCAAGCCTCCATCCCCATGACCAGCATCAAGATCGAAAGCAAGCCGCGAAAGAGGGGATCGTAGAAGCTTTTATAGACAGTTTCCGGCTGGGTGAATATGCCCAAAGCCAGACCTAATAACATGGCCGATAGGGCAGGTCCGCGAAGGCTTTCTTCAATGATCGGCCAAATCTTGACCCGATTATCCGCTGGCTGCTGTAGGCTGAGATATTCCTGCCGACTGCTGGGATAATCCTGCTGATCGGAATAATCCCCGGCCGCCACCGGCTGCTTGCTAAAAGACTCGTGGTCGTGGGCCGCTTCTTTCTGCTTCTTCTTGTTAAGATAAATGTTAGCCACCACGATCGCCGTTACCAGCGCCGGGATATCCATAAAAGGATAGAGTGCGCCGGCCCAGGCCTCGTAGGGGATCTTTTGTTCTTCGAGTACCGTCAGACCGGCGGCCATAGTCGAGCCACTCACGGCTCCAAATAATCCCCCAGTAGCGATCGCATCGACCACTTTCACCTTGGGCAGATTGGCTAAGGTATAGCGGGCGACGAAGACCACAATAATCCCTACTATGACGGCAAAGATCATTGGTAATACCATTTCCGTCAGGTTGGAATTGCGGATGGCAATCCCGCCGGTCAGACCGATTTTGGTCAGCAGCATGAAGACAATGATCGTACAAATCGACTCGGGGATGACCAATTCACTACCGAGAGCGGCAATGATCATGCCACCAATCAAAAAGGCCAGCGTTGGCGACTGCAACTGCTGGATAAAGTCCATGACAAACAATGAGAAAAAATCCACGAATACCTCCTTAAGCCTCCCCTGATGAGGAGTATTGAATATAAACGGACTAAATGAACCTTCAAAAGCTGAAAGAGAGTAAGAGTAAGGCTCTTTACCCCTTAAGCAAACCTGTTGCGGGCAGAACTTTGGACAGTGTCAAGTCCGCAGGTAAGCCTAATTCGGGATTTTTGGCGGTTGAACTGGCCCCGATCGCCGTCCCAGAAGCTACCCCGAAAGCGAGAGCTAGAGGGAGAGAAACGATGGCAGCTGTTACACCACCGAAGATATCACCCCGCAAATTGTCAAAATGAATACGATTGCTTATTTGCATGAGAATCCAACTGAGCAAAGGATTTTTTGCCACAACAAAGCCGGCGGTTGACAGACCAGCCTTGATAGACAAAACTTTATGGTTTTTAAAGATCGATTGTTATAAATCTATACTAGAACGGATATCTTGACAAGCAAATTTTTGTAAATTGAGTTTGAATCGATATATCTTTACAAAAGTATTGATTTAAACCTATGATATAAGCGGTGTGGGGAGGTTTTTACTCGTTCCCCTCCATTCCTGCTTCTGTTTAGCAAAGCTCCTCAAGGCAGTAACAGAAGTGTAGCTCTCTAGAGGCCTCTCTTGATTCACGCCACTTTACATCAACTGATCGTCTTTGAAGCGACGGCTCGTCATGGCAGTTTCACCAGGGCTGCTGAAGAACTATTGATCACCCAACCCACGGTTTCCACCCAGATGAAACAACTGACTAAAGCAGTGGGTCTGCCCTTATTTGAACAGATAGGCAAACGTTTGTATTTAACCGAGGCCGGACGCAGTTTATTAGTAACCTGTCAGGCAGTCCTCAAGGATCTTGATAACTTTGAGATGGCGATCGCTGATATCAAGGGCATTAAACAGGGTAAACTGCGTTTAGCGGCGGTATCCACAGCCCAATATTTAATCCCTCAGATCCTAGGTCCTTTTTGTCAACAGTACCAAGGGGTAGATGTGTCCCTAGAATTGACCAATCACCAAGACCTAGAAGCAAGGATTATCAATAATGTCGATGACCTGTATATTTTAAGCGAACCCCCCCAAGAGCTAAACCTCGAGATTCAACCGTTTCTGGAAAATCCCCTTGTGGTTATTGCGCGCAAAGATCACCCCCTAGCGGGACAGAAAAAAATTCCGATTAAACGGCTGCAAGGGGAACCTTTTATTATGCGGGAAATGGGATCGGGAATTAGACGGGCAGTACAGCAAATTTTTCTCGACCATGGCATCACTGTGTCTCTGCGTTTGGAAATCGGCAATAATGAAGCCATTAAACAAGCGGTCGCTGGTGGTTTAGGAATTTCGGTTCTGTCTCAGCACGTCTTAAATTTAGATCCTCCCAATGGGGAATTTACCATCCTTGACGTGGAAGACTTTCCCATCCAACGCCATTGGTATGTGGTTTATCCCAAGGATAAAAAACTATCCGTGATCGCCAAGACTTTTCTTGATTATCTCCTCTCAGGGGAATTAGGGGCATAAGTACCCACAGACCCCCGATCAAGTCGAATTCGGTTGGGAAAACCGATCAGCGAAATCCTCAAGGCGATCGATTCTCCCAAAACCCGCCAGGATTTAATCCTCATAAATGCGGCACTCTAAGGCATCGGGATTGGCTTCGCAGTAGGACTGAAGTGAGTTATTCCCCTGTTTTTTGACCCGTTGATGGGAGGCTTCCGCCTGGAGTTCCTCCACCACATCCCAGGCTGCGGCGCAATCGGGAGAGATTTCACCCTTGGCCGCACAAATTGCCCGTGCGTCTTCCCGGGCTGCTTCAATTTCATCTTCAATGAACAACCGCTTGGGCTTTTCAACAAAGTCGCTCTTGAAGAGAATATCACTGACAGAAATAATGCCCAGCAAAGTTTTGCCCTGAATCACTGGTGCGCGGCGAATGCGGGTTTGAGCAAATAACCGAGCCACATATTCCACCCCCAGTTCGGGATTGACGACCACACAGGGCTTGGCCATAATTTCATAGACCCGCATAGTTTTAGGATCGTGGCCAAAGGCCGCCACTTTGTAAACGATGTCGGTTTCGGTGACAATTCCATAAGGATCCTGTTCATGGCGAGGTTCGACAATCAAACCCCGCAGTTTTTTTTCTTTCATCAATTTCACGGCATCGGCAACCGTTGCCGAACCACGAATGGTGACAACGTTTTGGGTCATAATTTCTTGAGCTTGCAGCATAGGAGTTGGATGGTGTTGTTAAATTAAAGAACTGGTATAAATGCAAAAGTTGACTAGGGTTGTCCCGATAGCAATTTCCTAGACTCTTGTGGGCTGAGTGCCACTTTGAACACAGATGACAAAGACCAATGGGCGATCGCTGGTTGGGGCTGGGGCGGCATGGCCGCCGCTGTGTTCCCCTGAATGCCTGGAGCATAGGCCTCCAGCACAGCACCGTTTTGCCAACACATGGCGATGAAATAATCACACACTGGGCATTCCGTCTGAGCAACCTGCCGGGCTGGACACTTATATCCTGCGGGCAGGCGATCGCTCAAGAGCCGTTGAGCTACGCTGCCACAGTTGGGACACCGAATTTCTATAAGCTTGTTCATCGCCATACCTCAAAATTGAATAGTGATGTGAGAAGGAAAGGGTCAACGTCGGACGTTTGCCCAGAGTGTTTGTTCACGGTGGAAGACTATAATTGTCGTTCTACGGCTGCCGTAAATTCTTCATAGGGTTTAACCCCAACTAATGTTTCTATCAATTTCCCCTGTTTAAACACCATGACAGCCGGAATACTTTTAATTCCAAAGCGTTTGGCCACGGGTTTGTTACTGTCTAGGTCAAGTTTGAAGACTTTGGCGCGATCGCGATAGTCATCGGCCAATCGATCGATCAACGGTGCCACCAGTTTGCAAGGTCCACACCAGGTTGCCGTGCAATCTACCACCAACAGTGATTCACTCTTTAAGAGGGAATCAAATTCAGTTTCATCTTGAATAAATGTAGCCGTACCCATGTTTATATCTCCAGATTGATGCTGTGTAACTTAGTACAAATTCTCTGATCGCTGCGTTTTACAATATAAATTCAGCTTTGAACCGCTCCTCATCTAAAAATGCTTGGCCTTTGACCCTTTAACTTTGTCCGCCTCCTTGGGGTATCGTCTATAGTTTGGTTGTCCCAGACATCGATGGTGACATCTAGTCCCTGCTCATGCAGGGGTTTTAATTTGTAAGTCGTCATCGGCTGCCCCCAATCAAAACAAATTTGCGACGTTAAGTTGCGATAATATGGTTTTGCAAGTTATTGCATTTAGATACCCTATGACAGCGACCCCTTCCAACGATTTATCTGCCTGGGAGCGGCTAGAACAAGGCAGACAAGCAAAAGCAAGCAACGGTGGTTATGCGGGCTACGGCTCCCCTGCCTTTGGACAACGATCGATCGATGGGGAATTAGTGGATGATCCGGAAGAGTGCCGGGTCATTGAACTGATTCGCCGTCATCACAAATCAGGGAAATCCTTGCAGAAGATCGCCGATTGGCTTAATGAACAGGGCTACACCACCAAACGCGGTCAACCATGGCAGCGTATTTCCGTAAAGCGGGTGCTGGATCGACTTTATGGAAAGGTGTCCAGAATTTCCGGAGTAACCCTTCAGGCCGACCAGAACCCGGAAGTACTCACCCCAGCGTCTGGTGATGCCGCCCCTGAAACCATTAGAGGCTGAATAACCGCTAAATAAAAAGTTTCAGGCTTTAACCTGTTACATCCCTCTATGATACACCGAAGTGGGTCTAAAATCTTTACGAGTTTAATAAAAATTGTAACAAAACGTTACATCTTTTAGGAAAAAGTTAAATGACGCTACACTTTGAGATAGTTTTAGAAAGGATTTTGGCAACTCTGAGAGTCTGGGTTCTTTGCCCAGTGGCTGTTCTGTCTATCTTGGCCTTTGTGATTGCAGGATGGTGCTGATGTCCCTCGATACACCTCTGAGTTGGGCCCCCGATCTGGAAAAGGCGATCAATCGCCACCCCTTGACGGTGCCGCCAACCACTTCCCTGGCAGATGCGATCGCTATGATCGGCCAGGCCCATAGTCGTCTGTGTTTACTCACCGATGACCTATCCCCTCTAGCTGCTCCAGCCGGAGAAGCGCGTGTTAGCTGTCTGCTGGTGGTGCAAGGACAAGAGTTATTAGGAATTTTGACGGAACGCGATGTGGTGCGACTCACCGCCCAAGGGATTAACCTGTCCGAGACAACCGTTGCCGATGTGATGGTACATCCCCTGATCACGTTGCCCCAGCAATCTGCTCAAGACATTTTTGCCGCTCTGTTTTTGTTTCGGCGCTACCGCATTCGCCATTTGCCGATTGTCGATGACCAAGGACACTTAATCGGGGTGATCTCCCATGAAAGTATTCGCCAGATATTGCGTCCGGCCAATCTGTTGCGGTTTCGTCGCGTATCGGATGTGATGACCAGTCAAGTGGTACAGGCCCCACTCACCGCCACAGTCTTGCAATTGGCCCAGTTAATGGCGGAACATCGTGTCAGTTGTGTGGTGATCACCCAACGAGATTCAGAGGACAATGACTGCCCGGTGGGTATTGTGACAGAGCGAGATCTTGTCCAGTTTCAAGCAGTTCAAATCGATCTGCACAAAACTAGGGCCCAGACGGTGATGAGTACGCCCTTATTTCTCCTCAGCCCCGAGGATTCCCTGTGGACGGCCCATCAGGAAATGCAAAAACGGCGGGTGGGGCGTTTGGTGGTTTCTTGGAACTGGGGTCGGGGGTTGGGCATTGTTACACAAACCAGTCTGTTAAGGGTTTTTGACCCGATGGAAATGTATGGGGTGATTGAAAATTTACAACAAACCATTCAACAGCTAGAGTCCGAGCGATCGCCCTTCCCTCCTTCTCCACCGGCGGACTTATTACCCCAACGGACCCGCACCCCATCAGAAAAAGAGAGCGCTGGCGATCGCGAATTATTACTGGCCTTGTTAGACAATGCCTACAAAGACGTAAAGTATATGTTGGCTAACTTAGATATTGTCGTCGAGCAGCGGCGATCTTTGCTTCAATCTGTTCTAGATAAGCTTGCCCACCTCGGTCGTAAAATTAGCTCTTAGATAACGGGCTTGCTTCTATTCATACTAAATCTGGTTAAGTAGCTGGTTATAATTAAATTAAAAATGGATTTTAGGTTCGATCCCCCCTTATTCCCCCCTTGATAAGGTAGGGTTGATTCATGAATCAACCCTACCCTTAATAAGGGGGGCATCTGATAATTTTTAACGCCTACCTACTTACTTATAATTATCTGCGAAAAAAGTTTAGTAATTTCACTGCAATTATAACAGGATTGTCGATGACTAATTTAAAAAAATGGCAAATTATTAAATCTGAGCTAGTTTTTCATAATCGTTGGTGTCAAGTCCGTCAAGACGTGGTGAAGTTGTCCTCTGGACAAGTTATCGACGATTATTTTGTTAATATTCGTCCTGAAATTGTGTTAGTTGTTCCAGTTACCGGGGATAATCAATTAGTTTTTGTCCGTCAATATCGTCACGGAGTTAAGGAAATTTTATTAGAATTTCCCGCCGGAGCAGTAGATGCGGGTGAAGATAATATTACTGCGGCAGCGCGTCGAGAATTCGAGGAGGAAACTGGTTATCAAAGTGATTCTCTAATACCTCTAGCTGTTTTGTATGATAATCCCGTTAAAGATACTAACAGAATTCATATTTTTTTGGCTCTTAATGCTATCCCCATCGGTCAACAAAAGTTAGATGTTACCGAGGAAATTGAAGTTATTCTTCGACCTTTACAGGAAATTAATCCCCAGGAAATTACTGTCTCTGGTAGTTTAGCTGCTTTCTATTTAGCGAGGGATTTTTTAAAGCAAAATTAAGGAGTTATAGCAGTTATATTAATAGGGATCCAGTTGTCAGGAGATTATTTTTATTTATTCTCCCCAATTCATAATTGATAAGTAAGTAGTTATAATTAAATTGAAGATAGATTTTGCCTCTGATCCCCCCTTAATCCCCCCTTGATAAGGGGGGTGTCTAACAACTTTTAACAGCTACCTACTTAATTCATAATTCATAATTCCCACTGTCTATGAGTAATTTTTTTATGATTGCTGGCTTTATTCTATCAGCTTATGCGATTGTTGCCAACGATTCCCTACAGACTTTAGGGACTTTTTTAAGTGCCAATGAAGAACGTCCCTGGTGGATTTTATGGCTGTATTCCAGTATAATCTTAGCCTCGATTTTTATCGCTGGTTGGTATATTAATCAGGGAGATGTGGCCTATAATCGACTAGAAATGATTCCCTTACCAGAAAATTTTACTTGGATTTATATCGTTCCTCCCTTAGCAATTTTAATTCTCACCACTTGGGGAATACCCGTGAGTACAACCTTTTTAGTTTTAACAGTTTTTGCTCCCCAATCTCTAGATGAAATGTTAGTTAAATCCGCTTGGGGTTATGCTCTTGCTGTTATAGTGGGGTTAGTCATCTATCGAATTATTTATCGATTAGAAAACTTTTTCCTAGAAACAGTTAATAAAGAACCTCAAAAAATCTGGGTAGTTTTACAGTGGTTATCTACTGGGTTTCTCTGGAGTCAATGGTTAATGCAAGATTTTGCTAATATTTTCGCCTATCTTCCCAGAAAGTTGGCAGCAATATGGTTAGTTTTATCTCTAACAGTTATGCTACTCCTGCAAACCATCATTTTTATTAATCATGGTGGTCAAATCGAGAAAATTGTCACTAGCAAAACTAACGCCCATGATCCGCGTTCTGCAACAATTATTAACTTGATTTATGGCTTAATTTTACTGTTTTTTGTTGGCTATAATCATATTCCCATGAGTACCACTTGGGTATTTTTAGGTTTATTAGGAGGTCGAGAAATTTCTCTGACTTTAACCAGAGAAACCCCTAATTTAGCCGCCACGGGTAAATTGGTTTTAGGGGATGCCTTGAAAGCTTTTATCGGTATGATTGTTAGTGTTGCTATCGCTCTTGCTTTACCTCTACTCGCTCAAAAAATTAACTATCTATAGGGAATTATAAATTATGAATTATAAATTATGAATTATAAATTATGAATTATGAATTATGAATTATAAATTATGAATTATGAATTATGAATTATGAATTGGGGAGCTTTTTTTCAGTTATCAGTAAACAGTTAACTGAAACCTGACATCTGATAACTGATAACTGATATTAGTGGTTGTACCGCATAAGATTAAGAAAAGGTCTATTTTCAAAACTTAAGAATAACAAGATTGAGGAGATAGGCGATCGATTGACGCTCCGGAGTGATAAAGTTTTCTATTACTGATAATCTCGAAATTATCATTCAACCAGATTAAAGATGCTTCTGTGACTAGACCTTCTTCAAGAGTGACTAGGGAAAAATTGCGAGATTTACCCCTATCAGAGTGGAGAATGCGAGGGACACTCGCAGCATTTAGATAAACAGTTCCCATCTCGGAAGTGACCACGGGATTGCGTAAACGGGAAGTAGTATGACGGAGACGGTGGTGCATATGACCGAAACTGACGAGAGGAACCTGTTTTCCTAATAGCTGTGCTTGTTCGATGGCCGCTGCTAAATCCGGATCCCCGTGGTCCCCTCCCAAGGGTTGCCAATCGCGACCACAGATAGCTTCCGCTTCCTTTCCCAGTCCAGCCGGACCATTGTGACCTAAAAAAATCAGGTTATTATAGGCAGTATCTTGAATATTAGCGATAATTTTGGCAGTAGATTCGGCAAAACTGCTGATATTATAGCGTTCTTGCAAAAATTCTCCATTTTTCCACTCGGATCCCCCCCAAGTAAAGGGACGACCCCCAACAATCGAAAGCTCTAAACTGGGTAGGTCTAGTTTTGAGTAACCCACATGGGCAACCCCTAATAATTCTAACTGAGCGGTGACACGATCTTCTTTATCGCGATCGTAGGGACATTGCTTTCGTCCCCAGGGGGTGGCACTATACCAAGCGTCATGATTACCGAGAATAACGGCTTTTGGTAAGGACAAACTAGCAATCCGACCGACAATTTCTAGGGATTCATTGCCAAAATCGCCGACAAATAGGGCTAAATCCACTTGTAAAGCTTCTAAAGCTAAATTATCTTCTATTTCCCATTGGTCGTGAACGTCACCGATGACGGCGATTTTATAGGTGCGAGGGAAAGAACTTACCATTACCAGTTATCAACTATCATTTACCATTAAAGATCATAACTAGGATTGGTAGTCGAAAACCGTGGGCAAGAAAGAGAGATTTTTTCTCAAACTACCAATGAAAAGGTAAAGATTTAAAACAAAGTTACCCACAGTCATCGGTTTTTTTGTAAATTTAGATACAGAATTATCAGGGTGATCTGTGTATGTCTTTACTACAATACCGCACTACTGCCGTTGTTACTTGCCCCCAAGCAAACACATGGGTACAACTCAGAATGCTTCCCTCTCCATACAGCTTTGATGAAGCGCTACTACTCTGTGAACAGGATCAGGGCCGTTGGGTGGCATGGATTCCCGATTTTGGCGAAATTATCTTGATCGAAGGACAATTTGAGGCATAAACTAACTCTTGCTTACAATTAAAGCAGATAAACAGCGATCGATCACTTGTTTTAATACTAGAGCCGTCCAATCGATATCGGCCGCGCTGGTGTCCCTTCCCAGGGTTAGACGAATTCCCGCTAGTGCCTCTCGATCGCTGTAGCCCATAGCTTTTAAAATTGGACTAGGGGAAAGTTTGCCACTATGACAGGCGGACCCAGAACTAATGCCGATTCCTGCTAAATTAAGCTGACGAACTAGCTGTTTTCCCGTGATGTGACTGTCATCGTCCGGACGGACAATAAAGCTGACGTGGTGGGGTAAACGATAGAATCTGTCCCCCGTGGGCAGCAGATAAGGATAATCGGCTAAGAGGTCAAATAATCGATCTCGCAGACCCATTAAACGCATTTTTTCGCTAATTAAGTCTTTTTGGGCTAATTCGGCCGCTAAACCGAAAGCTGCGATCGCTGGTACGGCTGGGGTTCCCGATCGCAGGCCTTTTTCCTGACCACCGCCCCGCAGTAATGGTAAAATATCGACACCGGCTCTGATGTATAAAGCTCCCGATCCTTGCATTCCATAAATTTTATGGCTGGAAAGAGATAATAAATCTACGGGCAGTTTCCGCACATCAATATCGCATCTTGCCGCCACCTGCACCGCATCGGTGTGAAAAAGCACTCCCCTTTCTCTGGCAATGCGGCCCAATTCTTCAATCGGTTGTAGAGTTCCCACCTCACTTTGTCCGTAAATAATGGAAATTAAGACCGTATCGCTTTGAATTGCGGCTTTTAGGTCTAAAGGATTAACCCTACCTTGACGATTGACGGGAAGACGAGTAATTTGCCAACCTTGCTGCTCTAATTGTTTACAGGGTTCAGCGATCGCCGAATGTTCCACACTAGAAATAATTATATGACGGGGGCGGTTATACTGTTGAGCAACCCCGATAATCGCTAAATTATCGGCCTCCGTGCCGCCAGAAGTAAAGATAATCTGGTCTGGATTGGCATTAATTAACCCTGCCACCTCTTCTCTGGCCATTTCGATGACTGTCGCCGTATCCTGTCCCCAAGTGTGTAAACTGGAGGGATTGCCCCAATGATGCCGGAGAATAGTGGCAACCCGCTCGATTACTTGGGGATGAGTGGGGGTAGTGGCACTATAGTCAAGATAAATTTGCATTATTTTACAATCTGAGAAATGAGAGTCAAGAAAGGCAGCTATTCTCAGTTTAGCCGTTTAAGAGATTAGAAAGCGGGTTTCTTTAAGAAACCCGCTTTCTGGGTTGTTGAGAAACCCGCTTTCTGAGTTGTTGAGAAACCCGCTTTCTGGCTTATACTAAGCGTCAGAGGGTTTACAGGGGTTAAGTTATGACAGGAATTGAAACAACCATTGTAACGGCATTGACTAATAATTTTATTGGTCAAATGATTAAATCGGGGTGGGAGGGTATTAATAAAAATGAGTTATTGAATAAAGATGTCGGGCAGCTTATCAAAGAAGGAAAGTATCTTTTTTTGCGGGAATATACTCAACGTTACTGGGATCGGCACGGCATGATTAAGGTTTTAAAAATGTCTAAGCCGATGGATTTGGAGTCAATTTATGTTAATGTCAAATGTTTAGGAAATTTAGTCAGGGATTATTATGATGAAAATTTAGAAAATAAATATCGTGAGAGTAAGCAGCGACGATTTAACTTTAGGGATGATGGTAAAAAAGATGGTTTACTGTTGGCTAATCAAGAACAATATTTAATGGTACTTGGTGATCCCGGCATTGGTAAATCTACATTTTTGCGAAAAGTTGGGCTAGAAGCTCTCAAGGGAAATAAAGACAGTTATCAGCATTCTCTAACACCTGTTTTACTGGAGTTGAAAAACTTTAAAGAAAACGAGATTAATATTCAGGCATTAATTGAAGAGGAGTTTAAAATCTGTGGTTTTCCCAATGTGGAAAAAAATATAAGCAATAAACTAGAAAAAGGGGAATTACTAATTTTATTAGATGGTTTGGATGAAGTGCCAACAGCTAATGTTTATAATGTAATCGAGAAAATCAAAGATTTTGTAGATAGGCATCATAAAAATCGTTTTATTCTCTCCTGTCGCACTGCTGCTAGAACTCATCTTCGACAATTTACCGATATTGAAATTGTCGAATTTGATGATCAGCAAATTCAAAGTTTTATTGAACATTGGTTTAGTTCGGAATTAGATCGCAAAAATGAGACAGCTAAAAATTGTTGGGAACTGTTGCAAAAGGAGGAGTATAAAAGTGCAAAAGAGTTAGCCCATACACCGTTATTGTTGACTTTTTTGTGTTTGGTTTATGATGAAAATCAATCTTTTCCCACAAATCGCAGTCGCCTTTATCAAGATGCGTTACGAATTTTATTGGAAAAATGGTCAGCCGAAAAACGTTTACCTAATCGCGGTTTAGTTTATGAAAATCTCAGTATTGAGCAAGAAGAAATTTTGCTATCTGAAATTGCTTATCAGAATTTTGTAGCAGATAAACTTTTTTTAGAAAAACGAGAAGTTGTTAAGCAAATTAAAGATCACCTTAAACAAAACTTAAATGCTCCGCAACATTTAGACGGCGAAAAAGTATTAAAAACCATTGAAATTGAACAGGGAATTTTAGTAGAGCGGGCGAGAGATGTCTATTCTTTTTCTCATTTAACCCTTCAGGAATACCTCACGGCTCAGTATATCTATGATAATGATTTGATTGAAGAAGCAGTTAAGAATTATGTAACAGAAACTCGTTGGCAAGAGGTGTTTTTGTTAGTGGCGGGTTTGATGCGAGGGCGAGGGAAAGCCGATAAATTGTTATTAGCAATGGAGAAAGAAGCTCAGGAATATGCGAAGAATGCCAAATTATCTAAATTTCTTGTTTGGGTAGAGCAAGCAACTGGTGAATTAAAAGAATCGGTTAAACCCTCTGCAAAACGCTCGATCATTCTTTTTGACAGATTAAATAAAGGGATTAATTTTACCAACCGCTACAATGCAATAGAGTATAGTATGTATAATAATTACATAGATGATACTCCACAATTTGACGAACCTTTCCTTCAGGAATTAGATAAATTAAGACAAGAATATGTTGGTATTGATGTTTTGTATCACATTCATTATGGACATTTGTTAATCAGTGAACAAATGCCAAGTGAAAAAACAGTAATACATATTTTTGCATTGATTGGTTCAATTACAAAAAAAATACTAGGACAATTAGAATTTGATCAAATCTCAGCATTTTATGAAAAAATAATTCTAGATTTTTATAAGCAAAGTCCGATTGGGTTCTCTTCTTGGAGAACACCTGACTGGATTATATTTCAAAATTATCTATACGTTAATGAATTAATGCTAAGTTGCCAAAAAGTGGCTGTTAATATTTCCCCTACCGTCTGGCAAGAAATCGAAGACCGAATGCTCCGCATTTCTTAACTTCTACTTTTTTTCTCAAATCTTGCCTTTCCAATTGCATGAGATTAGCGAATATTAACACTATGAGGATTGGGAGCTTCAAAAACCTTGCATTACCATTTTTATAGAACATAGGGTTTGCTGAAAAAGTACGGGCGAAGCATTCGGATAGAAAATCTACGGTTTCACCGATAAGTTATTGTCCGAATGCTTCGCCCCTACAGGACGCGGAACCATGAAGACGCAAGGTTTTGAAGCACGATTCTCTCAGA
>NZ_JADBUP010000061.1:0-11608 GCF_020245605.1 Microcystis sp. M061S2
AGGCGATGATGAAGCAGGTGGTGGCGGTGAGCAGGGTGGGGATCATGATCACACCGAACCAGCCGACATAAAGACGGTTGTTGGTGCTGGTGATCCACTGGCAGAACTGCTCCCACAGGGAAGCGCTCTCGCGCTGTTGTAGAGTTGTAGTCATGGTTGGATAATTTCTGTATGTATTAGGTTGTCAAGGTTCGTTGTTTGACATGAGTTAATACTATCGGCTTTTTATAGTTATGTAAAGGGGTTTTAAGGAATATTTTTTTATCAATGTCATAACTTTTACTTATATAATTGATGTTCAGGTAAACTAGAAGCAGACAAATTCTGCAAAAATAAGCAATGATACCCGAAATT
The DNA here is from genome assembly GCF_020245605.1 of Microcystis sp. M061S2. Taxonomy (NCBI): domain Bacteria; kingdom Bacillati; phylum Cyanobacteriota; class Cyanophyceae; order Chroococcales; family Microcystaceae; genus Microcystis; species Microcystis sp. M061S2. The sequence goes on from NZ_JADBUP010000061.1 coordinate 355, forward strand.
ACCGCAAAACTATTGGAAGCGAAGAAGGAAAAAGGACTGAGTTTCGCTGACCTAGAAGCGATTCTAGGACGAGATGAGGTGTGGATTGCCGCTGTTTTTTACCGGCAAGCGAGCGCCTCCCCAGAGGAAGCATCGAAAATTGTGGCAGCTTTGGGACTGGGAAACGAAATCGTCGCATCCTTAACCGAGTATCCTGTCAAGGGATTGGGTCCGGTTGTCCCCACCGACCCCCTGATTTATCGTTTCTACGAGATCATGCAGGTGTATGGAATGCCTCTAAAATCGGTGATTCATGAAAAATTCGGCGATGGTATTATGAGTGCGATCGATTTTACCCTCGACGTGGATAAGGAGGAAGACCCTAAAGGCGATCGCGTTAAAATTACCATGTCGGGTAAGTTTTTATCCTATAAGAAGTGGTGAGTCCGGCTAAAGTCAACGGTAAGGGATTTCTATTCCTTGCCGCTTTTGCTATTTTTCTTAACAAAACTTAACAATTGACAGCAAAATTTTGCTTGCTTTTTTTTGCAGATTTTGGGACAATATTTTTAAAAGAGTTTACTAATAATGGGGATCTTAGGAACCAAAGCTAAACACAAAAGTCCCATTATAAGATAATCATAACCCAAGCCGCCGCAAAAGTCAAGGGATATCTCCTAATTCAGTGATCAGTAATCAGTAATCAGTGAAAAGACAGTAGGAAACTGGCATTTGATGAGGCTCACTTAATCCATACTGCACACTTAAAAATCAAATCTGATAACTGATAACTGATAACTGATAACTGCCTAACCTAAATCTCGGTCTTTAGTGACGGTAATTTCCTTAGATAAATGTCGATACCAAGTAAAATAGAGACCGATGGAAAGCAAAAGAAAAACCAAAGCCAAAATCTTCAAACTTTGCCACTGCTTGATGATTAAAACAATCCCCATCATAAAGAGGACTAATTGCCAAGGAACGGTGAGAAAAGCGGCGATGATATCCCGTTGATTTTCCGCTTTAATTTTTGCCTGTAGGTTAGGTTTAACACTTTGACGGACTTCTCCCCAAAAGCCAAAAGGTCGGGTAACATTATAGAAATTTTCCATGACTAAACTATCGGTAGGAGGAGTTAACAAAGTAGCGATAATACAGCCAGCTAAAGCGAACAAACTCGGCACAAGAAAGAGAATATATTCCTGATATTGACTGTGACGAAAGAAAGGTAAAATTATCACTTGTGAGGCAATAGCCGCAATCATTCCCGCTAAAGTTCCCACAGCAAAACCATAACCATTAAAGCGCCACCAATACCAACGTAATAGGAGAGGAACTGCTAATCCCACCCCTAATCCCGTGGTTAACCAACCCCAAATATCATTGACATTTTGGATATTAAAACTCAAAACTAAGCCAATTACTACCACAAAAACCGAGGCCAGACGACCTTGAAAAACTAACTCCTGTTCTCCCGCATTCGGTTTCAAAAAAGCTTGATAGATATCTTTGACCCAATAGGCAGCACTAGCATTAATAACCGCATTAAAAGTGGACATAGCCGCCGCTAAAAAAGCAGCAATTAATAACCCCTTCATCCCCACGGGAACGTATTGAGTAATCACCGTGGCCAGAATTCTTTCCGGATCTGTAATCGTGCCTTTAGTTAAACCGTAGTGAATACCTAAAACCGCAAAAGCTGTGACTAACGGCCAACGGAAAGAAAGCAGAATAATCCAGAATAAAGATAATAAACCGGCATCTCGATCGCTTTTGGCGGCTAGGTATCGTTGTAACATATAACCACCGCTGCCGCTGCAACCTTCGATGATGGTTTTAACTAAATAAAAGAAAATCACCCCACCAAACAAATTAAAGATGGCATAATCTCCGGGTAAATCCAAAGTCATCGAAGGAAAAATACTAGCCCAGTCGCTTAAATTCCAAGTTTTTGGCTCCGTTGCCCCCGGAATTGCCACCGTGAAACTATCGGGAAGATTGACAGTAAAAAAAGCCACTGTCGATACATAAATTACCGCTACAAAAATCAGAAACCCTTGAAATAAATCGGTAATTACCCCACCATAAAAACCACTGGCGACTGTATAAATTAACGTTAAAAGAATTAATATCACCGAAGCAAGACGATCATCCATACCCAGAAACTGCCCTAAAAATTTCCCCCCCGCAACGGAGAAATAACTCATCGCACCGATAGAGAATAAGAGAGTGGCGACGGCGCTAATAATTCGGGCAAAATTTCCCTGTTTTCCCGGTCCAAAGCGAAATTGCATCCATTCCGCCATGGTCATAACTTGGGCGCGGCGATTCCATTTACCCATAAAAGCCATGAGAAAGGCCATAATTAGGACAACACCGCCGCGGATTTCGATAAATAGTCCTTTGGGACCGACGGCGTAAATTAGGGCAGAAATGACCATAGTTCCCGCTAAATCGGTGTTAGCCGCCATTCCCGACACCCCTAACATCCACCAGGGCAAATTGCGATTACCTAAAAAGTAGGATTCTAGACCTTGAGAAGCTTTTTTCTCGGCGATAATCCCGATTATTAGGGTTCCTGCCAGATAAAGCAGCACAATTACATAATCAATTAACTGCATAGTTTGGATCAATTTAACTTTCGATCGTTATAGCATCAATTGACTACGATTTCTGGCTAACGGTTTCTTTTTCTAAGATTTGCACCCGTTGCTCTAGCTTTTTTAAATCTTCCTTTAATTCAATTACTAAAGTAGCTAAACGCTGGAACAGTGGGTCACTTTCCCCGACTACTTCCCCATTTACTATACCCGTTCCCGATCGCCGTTGGGGAATCGGAGCGGCATTTTCCCCGCGGATGGATATTCCTCGAATCTGACTTTCAAGGCGCTCGACTCGATTGCGAAGACTAATTAACTCCGATCTTACCGCCGTATCCGATTGTGCCTTGCTGGCATTAACAAAACTCAGTATTAGCAAAAGGGAGATAATCAGCGTTAAAAAGCCAGAAAAAGAGATTTTAGCTAATTTCATCGATTTTACCCCCTATCTATCTTACCCGACTTAATGTTAAGAAACGTGGCTAAATCTAAAGCTTAATTGCAATTCCGCCCCCGGGTGATTAGTTGCTCAAAAGAGGATGATAAGGTAAAAAACACGATTTTGTCGAAATTTGGCCTTATCTCTATGTATAAAAACTCGGATAAAGATTTTCTCGGAGCGGCAATCACGGCCGGTTTAGGTGCGGGAATCGTCACTTCTTTTGCTGTCAATCAAGGACAAGACATCGGTACAGCTTTAGGAATTACCGCTTTAGCGGCTCTTTGCGGTGTCGTCTGCCGTCATTTTGACCTAATGTGATGCAATCTTCCTCACACCTCCAATTCTGCCGAAAAATCCCGTTTTTTCTCGTATTGATAGGGACCGAGCAGAGCGCCCCAAATTCCCTTACCGGTGCTGGGATCTAGACCTTTATCGTAGGTTTTTAGGCGATGACTCGTTACCTCGAAACCTAAAGCCACCTGATAGGTTGTACCCTCATAGGTGAATTGACAGCGCTGTTCCGGTTGCGGTTGGGCGATAAACTGGTATTGATTATCAGCGAGAGTATGGACTTTGACCGCTAAAGTGCAAGTAGGCAGGAAAGTTAGGTCTTCTAAGCTAATTTTTCGCAAAATATCGGGATTTTTGCCCGCACCTTGCACGGATTTCAGGTCATTAAACATATAATGCCTCACCTCTAACCCTGCCGATTCCGAGCGCGTTAATCGCCACAGTCGCGGTCGGTAGGGTTGGTCTAAATTGATGATACTGGCTTGTTCGGCAAAAAGCGCGATGCTGTCTTCCCGAAATAAAGGCAACGGACGCAACCATAAGCGCAGGTGAACGTACCACACCGGTTCTGCTTGTGCTTGCCGTTGATTTTCAAATTCACCCGCGAGATACCGACCGAAAGTGATTAATTCAGGGGTCATAGCTCAAAAAATTCTCCGTATTGCCTCAAAATTAATCATAAAACCCATAGAAATCACTTTTTTGACAAAAATGACCTTTAGGCTACCAGAACCCGCTTAAACCCAGCTATTCCCCCTTTAGTGTACCAATATTCCCAGCGACCGCCAGCAGCACTAGACCAATCCTTGAGGTCAAATTTACCGCTGCCGGAGGGAGTTCCTGCGATGCGATAGACTTTCACCGCTTGACCGTTATTATTCCAGATTAAAGGTCGATCCGGCTCCATCTGTTCGGGTAGAGTCCTGTTAGTTTGCAGAAAATAGGCATCTTGTCCCTTATCGGTGCCGTTGCCATAGACTTTGGCGATACCATCCTCATCGATCGCCAGAAAAGCACCTTCTTCTAAACCGATAGCGTAGGCAGGTAGTTGATTGTGATTATCGTGTACATTGCGGGCTAAAAAACCAAAAAGGCGACCATATCTTGTTTCGGGATGATCTTGATTGAGTCGATCCAAATGGGTATCTGTCACCACTTTTTTGAGAAAAGGAACCCGAATAAAATCACTCCGATAGAAGTCTTTGGTGTTGAAGTGAAAGGGATTATTTAATATTTCCGAACTCAGGACCCCTTCGTGAGTGGGCGCGTAGTAAAAATCACCCAGAATAGCCATTCCTGCGCTGGTTCCCGCCACGGGAACTTTTTTCTCATTGATCAGATAATTGATCGCTGTTTCCACCTTTGTGCTTTCCCACAAATCCTCGTACTGATTTTGATCACCACCGGCAAAAAAAAGAATATCGGCATTACTAATATATTCGATAACATCAGGATGATTCGCCCCTTCACGACTATCAATTGATAGTTCCGCCGCCGAGCCGATCAGGGAGGGATAATTGTCGCAAATCCAATCGGCTTGACTGCCAAGATCGCCAAAGCGCAACACTAAGTAATTACCGCCTTTAGCCCGATTCAATAACCATGTGGTCGCCTGATCTTCTCCTAACTTACCTTCTTCCGCTCCCCCGATTAATAAAATACCCGATCGATGTTTTACAGACTGAAAATTGGCTTTTCCACAACGACAAGAATAATGGAAATCTCGATCATGATTGTTTGACATAGTCTGATACCCTCTCCCCTTAGCTTACTGCTTCTATCCTAGCTTTAACTAGGACAAAATCAGAGTTTTCTACCATAAAAGTTAACAACAAAGCCGATCTATAGCTGAAATCGGTAGCGGCAAAACTCCCTAGTTTACATTCTGTTAAAAATCGTCCTATAATAATTTAAAGCTAGAAACTGGCAATTATTACTGTTGAAGTTGAGAATCGGCGGGCGATATGTTAAACAGACGTTCTTTTTTGCAAGGATTAGGTACAATCGCCTTAGCGGGGGGTTTAAGTGGCTGCGCTTCCAGAAGCGGCGATCCGAGCATTTTTCTCCTATCCGGTTCGATTCCGCCGCGATTACTAACAGATTTTCAGAAAACTATTGCCGAAAAAAAAGTCAATTTTCAGTCGGAAAGGCAGCTGAAAGAGCTATTAAAATTGTTGGAAAAATGGTTAAAAAATCAGGAGCAACCAACCTCACAATTTTCGATTCCTATCCCTTTTAGGGAACAAAACCCAGCGATGGGTAATTTAGTCACCCTAGGGGATGCTTGGCTAGGAAAAGCGATTACTAACGGTTTAATTCAACCCCTAGATACTTCTCAACTTTCTAATTGGTCAAAACTGCCCCCCCGTTGGCAAGAAAATATGACTCGCAATGGCCAAGGACAACCGCAAACAGAGGGTAAAGTCTGGGGTGCGCCCTACCGTTGGGGAATGACAGTAATTGCCTATAATGAGGAAGAATTCGCTCAATTTGACTGGCGACCACAGGATTGGTCTGATCTATGGCGACCGGAATTAACTGGTAAAATTGCCCTAATTGATAATCGTCGCGAAGTCATCGGTTTAACCCTAAAAAAATTGGGTTATTCTTATAATTTTAGTTATTTAAAACAAGTAATGGGACTAAAAGACCAGCTATTCGCTTTACAAAAACAGGTAAAATTTTATAGTTCTCAACATTATTTACAGCCCCTGATACTCGGTGATGTCTGGCTATCTGTGGGTTGGTCTAATGATATTTTACCAGTGAGCGATCGCTATAATAAAATTAAAGTTGTTGTCCCCAAATCTGGTACTTCTCTCTGGTCAGATGTGTGGGTAAAACCGGTTTTAACTACTCCTAATTCTCTTGTCGAGCAATGGATTGATTTTTGTTGGCAACCAGAATCCGCCACTAAAATTTCTTTATTTACCTCCGGATTATCACCCCTAATTCTCACTCAAAATCCCGACCAAATTCCCCCAGATATTAAAAATCATCCTTTACTTGTCAATCCAGAAGCGATCAAAAAAAGCGATTTTTTAAACCCTTTATCCCCAGCAACCGAGCAGGAATACGAGCAATTATGGGAAGCAATGCGACAGTCAGTATAGTCAGGAGATACTAGACAAAATTCTGCGAGAATATTGAGGTGAAAATTACATTTACCTAACTGATTCTAACTGATAACTGCTCACTGATAACTGCTCAGTGATTAAGCGGTTTGACTTTGGGTTTCTTGAGCGAGAAAAGTAAGGATAGAAGCTTTCTCAATTAATCCCAAAACCGTGCCGTTTTCTTCTACCACTGTCACTTGAGATAAATTTTCGCCTTCCAAAATTTTCACCACATCTAAGAGGGAAGTATTAGACAAAACCAGTTTAAGACTTTCGCTAGTTTGTAATAACTGTCCGATATTTACCTCTGTCCATTGGGAAGTGGGAATTGTTTTCAGATCCTCTACATTAATCACTCCTAATAGTTTACCTTCGCTATCGGTAACTAGGAATTTAGACCATTGTTGTTTACCGATAACATAATTATTAGCAAACTCGCGCAGGGTTAAATTAATCGGCACTACAGGACTATTAGGAGAGATAACATCTTTAGCGGTGTAGCGACTTAGGAAATCTTGAACCTTAGCTGATTGAGCGGAAAAGCCAGCGTTTTGTAGGAGGAAAATGCCAATTAATAGCGTCCAAAAACTGCCAAATTGACTGATTCCGAGAATTGATAGCGCACCGATGACAATCGCTAACCAACCAAAAAATTGACCGAAACGACTAGCGAATAAAACCCCTTTATTGGGATTGCCTGTTACTTGCCAAACGACGGCTTTAAGGATATTACCACCATCTAGAGGTAAACCGGGGATCAGGTTAAATAACCCTAGGGCGAGGTTGATATAGGCCAGGAGAGAAAGAATCGCCGCCAGGGGCGCATTTAAGCTAATATTGGAACCAATAATTAGGAAGATACCGAAGAGCAGTAAACTAACTAAAGGGCCGGCAATTGCTACTAGAAAAGCTTCTAGGGGAGTTTTCGATTCTCTGCCGAGAGTTGCCAAACCACCGAATAAAAAGAGGGTAATTGATTTGACTTCAATACCTTGGGCGATAGCAACAAAACTATGACCTAATTCGTGGGCAACCACGGAGGCAAATAGGAGAATAGCGGCAAAAAATCCTAACAGCCAGGGCATGATTCCTGTTAACTGGGGAAACTGACTTAATTCTCCCCCATAGGTTAAGGTAATTAACCCCAGAACAAAGAACCAAGAAGGATTAATATAAAAGGGAATTCCAAAGAGATTCCCGACTCTAATGTTGCCATTCATTTTGTATCTTCTCCAATTATTGGGGACTAACGCCAAGAAGATTAGGTTATCAATTACGCCATTCACTTCTGTTAACAATTGTAACAAAAATGAAAATCTCCCCGGCATTCCTTCAGGGAGTAAAAACCGTCATCCCTGTGGTTCGGTTATTTTCGTAGGAGAATTAAATCAATGATTAATTATTTACGGGGACAAGCGATCGAGGTGATCAAAACCCCTAATAACCGACTGATCTTGATTTTAGACGTAAACCAGATCGGTTACGAAATCCAAATTCCCTCGCGATTAGCCCTAGACATCGGCAAAGATAACAATGATAGTTGTCAGATTTTCACTCACCTACTCCTTCGCGAGGAGCAGCCTTTATTATACGGTTTCGGCACCGCCCCAGAGCGAGATCTGTTTCGTCAACTGCTTTCCGTCAATGGAGTTGGAGCGCAATTAGCCCTAGCTTTAATCGATACCTTGGGGATTGAGGAACTTGTGGTGGCGATAGTGACAGGAAATACTAAAATTTTGAGCAAAACCCCCGGAGTCGGCTTAAAAACAGCAGAGAGAATCGCTTTAGAGTTAAAAACTAAATTGGCAGCATGGCGACAACTAAGAGAAGCGACGACGACAACCACGGCAATACTACCGGCAGCGGCAATCCTTGAAGATGTGCAGATGACCCTTTTGGCTTTAGGATACAGCCGAGAGGAGATCGATCGAGCTATCGCAGTCCTCAGTCAAGATGCTTTATTTAGTAAAAATACTCAGCCAGAAGACTGGATTAAAGGGGCCATTAATTGGCTAGGCTAAATCAGGAGACAGCCTTTTCAGTGATCCGTGATCAGATGCGAGTTTTCAGTTCACTAGACATCTCCAAAAATTATAACCCAATCACAGCTTGTTTTTGGTCTATGTACTAACTAAGTAGTTCGATACCCAAAATGTATATCTATCGTTGCTAATTCAATTTCACTGAAAAAATATGAGGCAATTAAAATCATTTTTATTTGGGTAGATTTCTTAACTAGAGAGACTTTTAGCCTTGAGATAATGTTAGATCGAGGTTCACTGTTTACTGTTTACTGTTTACTGTTCACTGACAAATCGCTCCCCACTCCAGCGCTCCCTTGTGAGGGCAAATGTTAAAAAGTATTACGAAAGTAGCGAGAAGGTGAACCAGATGCCGCAAAATAGTTGCGTTAGGTCGCTCTAGCTAGGGAAGTCTTGAGACGCTGAGGCGGAAACGAGATAACTTGAGCCTAGTGACCACAACTGCTATAAAATGTCAGATTAAGTTTATTAATCTCACTTAGTTGGGAGGAATCCATCAATGAGTATCGTCACGAAATCGATCGTGAATGCTGATGCTGAAGCTCGTTACCTCAGCCCCGGCGAACTAGACAGAATTAAAGCCTTCGTTGGCAGTGGTGCCGCTCGTTTACGCATCGCTGAAACCCTGACCGGCGCTCGCGAAACCATCGTCAAACAAGCTGGCGATCGCCTATTCCAAAAACGTCCTGACATCGTTTCCCCCGGTGGCAACGCTTACGGCGAAGAAATGACCGCTACCTGTCTGCGTGACATGGACTACTACCTACGTTTAATCACCTACGGAGTAGTTGCTGGTGATGTCACCCCGATTGAAGAAATCGGTTTAGTCGGTGTGCGTGAAATGTACAAATCTTTAGGAACCGACATCGGTGCCGTAGCTCAAAGTGTTCGCGAAATGAAAGAAGTTGCTACTGGTCTTATGTCTTCTGACGATGCTTCTGAAGCTTCTTCCTACTTCGATTACGTGATCGGCTCTATGTCGTAGAATAACTCCTTTGTGAATTGTTCTAGACACACCCCTCGTAAACCTCTTAAGATTAAGCAAAACTCAAGGAAGAACCACCATGCAAGACGCAATTACTTCTGTTATCAACTCTGCTGACGTTCAAGGCAAATACCTTGACGCTTCTGCTCTCGGCAAACTGAAAGGCTACTTCGCCACCGGTGAACTGCGCGTGCGCGCCGCTAGTGTCATTAGCGCCAACGCTGCCGGTATCGTTAAAGAAGCTGTCGCGAAGTCCCTGTTATACTCTGACGTAACCCGTCCCGGTGGCAATATGTACACCACCCGTCGTTACGCCGCTTGTATCCGTGACCTCGACTACTATCTCCGTTATGCTACCTACGCTATGTTAGCTGGAGATCCTTCTATCCTCGACGAGCGCGTTCTCAACGGACTGAAAGAAACCTACAACTCTTTAGGTGTACCCATCTCCTCCACCGTTCAAGCTATCCAAGCGATGAAAGAAGTCACCGCTAGTTTAGTTGGTGCTGACGCGGGTAAAGAAATGGGGATTTACTTCGACTACATTAGCTCTGGCTTAAGCTAGAAGTAACGAACTCGAACAAAATAGGTTCGGGAAGCCGAGGATGAGTGCTAGGTCTTTAAAGGCTGAATCTGTCCAAGATAGGTTTTGACGAGCTAGTATTGATCCTTGACTCCCGACCTTTGTTATTTTAGGAAAAAGCCTTCGTTAGTTTGAGCGACAAGTTTTTCAGCGATTAGGAGAAATCAATCCATGCGGATGTTCAAAATCACCGCTTGTGTTCCAAGCCAAAGCCGCATTCGGACACAACGGGAATTACAAAATACCTATTTCACCAAACTCGTTCCCTACGATAATTGGTTTCGTGAGCAACAACGCATCATGAAAATGGGCGGCAAAATTGTCAAAGTGCAGTTAGCTACTGGCAAACCAGGGACTAATACAGGTTTACTGTAATTGGCTGCCACTGGAACTTAAAAAAAGAGGTCTTTCCAGACCTCTTTTTGCTTTAGGAATTTTTTTCAAACTGCAAAGCGGCAGAGTTGAGACAATAGCGTTTTCCCGTCGGGGGTGGACCATCATTAAAAACGTGACCGAGATGAGCATCACAGGCGGCACAAACAATCTCTGTCCGCACCATGAAAAAACTAACATCTCGTTCGTACTTAATATTAGCCTCGTTAGCAGCGGTCCAGAAACTCGGCCAACCAGTACCCGAATCATACTTGCTGTCAGAAGTAAATAACTCCGTACCACAGCAGACACATTTGTAAATACCTTTTTCTTTATTATCGTGATATTTACCCGTAAAAGCCCGTTCTGTTCCCTTTTTGCGGGTAACTTGGAACTGTTCGGGAGTTAGCTGGTCCCGCCATTCTGCATCGGTTTTACGAACTTTTTCTACCATAGTCAGGACAACCGCCATTATGATTAAATTTCTCTTTTTAGTCTAACCTGAGTTCGAGATCCAGGTTTTTTTCATAAACATGAAGTATGACCTGATTTGGCATCGGCTTCTGATGACGGACTCCCAAAAAGGAAAACTTGGTCAGGAAACCCTATAAACTTAGCATAAGCTGAACTTATATCTTCAACAAGTAATACTTTTGTCAACCCCCTTTACAAACCGATACAAAGTCTTTAAGATAGAGACATCATCAATCGTACCTCGATAACTTAATAGGAATCATAAACCAATGACCACCACCTTACAACAGCGCGAGAGTGCTTCCCTGTGGGAGCAGTTCTGCCAGTGGATCACCAGCACCAACAACCGTCTTTATGTCGGCTGGTTCGG